>JAJQID010000277.1 GCA_021199405.1 Lachnospiraceae bacterium | reverse complement strand
ATGCTGGCTCTACTCATATTGAGGGGCTGCAGAAATTTGTGGTGGAGAATGGGCTGGACGTGGGCTTTGCCTACGATGGAGACGCTGACAGATGTCTGTGTGTGGATGAGAAGGGGCAGGTCATCACAGGCGACCATATCCTTTATATTTACGCAAATTATATGAAGGAACGGGGAAAGCTGAATCCCAATACGGTGGTTACCACAGTCATGTCCAATTTCGGTTTGTATAAGGCCTTTGACGAGGCCGGTATCGGTTATGCGAAGACTGCTGTGGGAGATAAATATGTATATGAATATATGTCTCAGCACGGATGCCGTATCGGCGGAGAGCAGTCCGGGCATATTATTTTCTCAAAATATGCATCCACCGGGGATGGAATCCTGACCAGCCTCAAGCTGATGGAGGCAATGCTGGCCAGAAAGGTTCCCATGAGCAGGCTGGCGGAGCCGCTGACCATTTATCCGCAGGTGCTGGTGAATGTGAAGGTGAAGGATAAGAAAGAAGCCCAGGCGGATCCGGATGTCCAGAATGCCGTAAAGAAAGTGGCGGATCAGCTGGGAGATACCGGTCGGATTCTGGTAAGAGAGTCCGGAACAGAGCCTTTGATCAGGGTTATGGTGGAAGCGGAAAGTGAAGAGGAGTGCCGCAGATACGTGGATCAGGTAGTCAATGTGATTCGGGCAAAGGGACACGGGCTGTAAGGAATGGTTAGGAATTGTGACAGTTCCCAATTATATGTCAGTGCAGAAGCGGGACATCGTTATTTTGCCGGTTCATTTTCGAAACAGGAAAGAAAACGGTGGTAAATGTGCTGAAATTACCAGAATCCATAGTTTTTCACAAAAAATTACTTGCGGATTTGGATAAAATGTACTATGATGAACTTGTAAACTTTAGAAAAAGAGAGGATTAGCAATGGCAAATTCCAGGTTGATTTTAAAGTGGACCAATAAATTCAGCGGCGAAGAAGGCTATGTGAAGACTGTCAGCGTAAAGAAGGGCTATTTTGTAAATACTTACGATATTACTGAGGCAAAGGCATACAAGAGTCAGAAGGTGCTTGATAATGATATCGCGGCTCTGACCGAGATGGGCGAAGCTGAGAATAATGTTTTCACTGCTGTGGAGGCTGAGTAGGATTTTTATTGGAACCACAGTTGCTTGATTTTTATTACCGGCTAAGGAAGGACTGTGCGAGAGTGAAATGCTCCTGCACGGTCCTTTTTGTATACAAAGCTGTTTAAGAGGCACCGCAAAATGTGTATTTGCTATTATTTTATAAATGTGGTATATTCATGAGGATGAGTAAGGATACTGCTGTTCACCATTACGTGATAGTTGGAAAATATAAAGCTTTTCAATGACATTTCGTGTGAAAGAGAGGGGTTCTGATGCCTGAAAACAGCTGGAAGCGGCTGGAAAAACTGAAAAACCGACGCCTTTCGGACTATTTTTCAAGGACGCAGATGATCATGGCCGGTTTCCTGGTGATTATACTGGCGGGAGCCTGTCTTCTGATGCTTCCCTTTGCCGCAAAGGCTGGACAGGAGACCACCTTTCTGGGGGCGCTGTTTACCTCTGTCTCGGCTACCTGCGTGACCGGACTGGTGGTGTATGATACCTGGAGTCATTGGACAGTGTTCGGGCAGCTGGTGCTTCTGACGGAGATCCAGATCGGCGGTCTGGGCTTTATTACCATTGGAACCTTTGCCATGCTTCTGTTAAGAAAAAAGATCGGCCTGGAGGGGCGGGAGCTGATTCATGAAAGCCTGAATACACTGCAGCTCCGCGGCAGTGTGAAGCTGGTAAAGAGGATTGTCTGCGGCACCCTGCTTTTTGAGGGAACGGGGGCGGTGCTTCTGTCCATTCGCTTCGTGCCTCAGATGGGCATTGGAAAAGGAATTTATTACGGGATATTTCATGCCATTTCCGCTTTCTGCAACGCGGGCTTCGATCTGATGGGATATCAGGAGGAATATTCCTCCTTTACCGCTTATGTTTCCGATCCGCTGGTGGTCAGCGTTTTGTCGGCGCTGATTCTGATCGGCGGGATCGGTTTTCTTGTATGGGATGATATTTTTGAAAATGGTCTGCGGTGGAAAAGATATCGGGTGCAGACGAAGGTCGTGCTGACAGCGACTTTGGTTTTGGTGGCGGGCGGCACGGCGCTTTTCTGGATCAGTGAGAGCGGCAATCTGTTCGCGGACATGAGCGTGGGAGAAAAATTCTGGGCGGCTCTGTTTTCAGCGGTGACACCTAGGACGGCAGGCTTTAATACAGTGGATACGGCAGCTCTGACCAATGGCAGCAAGGTGCTGACCATGATTTTCATGTTCATCGGCGGTTGTCCCGGTTCCACGGCGGGCGGCATCAAGACTACCACGGTGGTGGTGATCCTACTGTACATACGTTCCTATCTTTTCCACACGGAGGACTGCGTGGTATTCAAACGACGCCTCAACCAGGACGCCATTAAGCGGGCCAGCGTGGTGGTGTTTATCAATTTTTCCCTGGCGCTTTTTGCCATTCTGGTGCTGCTGATCGGTCAGGATCTGCCTTTGGCGGACGTGCTGTTTGAGGCCTTCTCCGCCATCGGTACGGTGGGCATGTCTACCGGAGTGACAAGAGAACTGAATACAGTCTCGCGTCTTGTGATCATGGCGCTTATGTTCCTCGGAAGAGTAGGCAGCCTGTCCTTCGCCATGTCCTTCACGGAAAAGCGGAGAACCGGCGGAATCCGCTATCCTGAGGAAGATATCACTGTCGGATAGCAACAGCGTAGTCTGTTCTTTACAGAGAGAAGAAAAATTGGCAGAATCAGCTGTCCCCGGAAACTTAGCAAAAAAGGAGCATACTATGAAATCCATTCTGATTATCGGCCTTGGCAACTATGGCCACTATCTCTGTCGTGAACTGGCGGAGCTGAAAAACGAAATCATGATCATCGACAAGGATGAGACAGCCCTGGAGGATTTGCTGGATGTAGCCACCAGCAGCCTGATTGCAGACTGCACCAGAGAGAGCGTGCTGAAAAGAATCGGCGTTTCCAGCTTTGATCTCTGCTTTGTATGCATCAGCGGCAGCTTCCAGAACAGCCTGGAGATCACCAGTCTCTTAAAGGATCTGGGTGCAAAGTATGTGATCAGCCAGGTCAGCAACGAGGTACACGCCAAATTCCTGCTGCGCAACGGCGCCGATGAGATTATTTTACCAAACAAAGACTCTGCCATCCGGGCCGCGGTCAAATATAATAATGACCATATTTTTGATTATATTGACCTGCGCGGCGGCTATTCCATTTATGAGATTACACCCTTAAAAGAGTGGGTGGGCAAGAGTATACTGAATTCTGACATCCGTGCCAGATATGACGTCTATATTATCGCCATCACAGGGCAGGATCAGTCCGCCAATTATATGCCGAATCCCCAGACGGTGATTAAGGCGGAGGATCATCTGCTGGTGCTGGCCCATGAGGACAGGATGAATCAGCTGATTAAAAAGCTATAATTGCATGAACAGCAGTTTACAGTATGAAAAATGGGCTGTTTGTGAAACTGCTGTTTGATAGATACATATTTTTGACTGGCATGGAACTATAAAGCGGGTTAGATGAAATTCATGCAAAGGATGGGAGGATTTGTTTTATGAAAATAAGGGGAACAACCGTCATACTTGGCAGCACCGGCATTACGGTACAGAAAAATGGTTTCGGCGCTCTGCCGATTCAGAGAATCTCACGGGAGGATGCGGTCAGCATTCTGAGAAGAGCTTACGAGGCGGGCATCAATTTCTTTGACACGGCCAGAGCTTACACAGATTCAGAAGCAAAAATGGGAGAGGCTCTGGGTGATGTGAGAGATCAGATCTATATTGCCACCAAAACCACGGCAAAGACCGGGGAGGAGATGTGGAAGGATCTGGAGACCAGCCTTCAGACGCTGGGCACAGACTACATTGACATTTATCAGTTTCATAACCCGGATTTCTGTCCGAAGCCGGGACAGGAGAACGGCCTGTATGACGCTGCGCTGGAGGCGAAGCGCCAGGGCAGGATCCGTCACATCGGCATCACCAACCACCGTCTGAATGTAGCCAGGGAGGCCATTGAGAGCGGCCTGTATGAGACCCTGCAGTTTCCATTCTGTTATCTGGCCACGGAAGCGGATCTGGAGCTGGTGACCATGTGTAAGGAGAGAAACATGGGCTTCATTGCCATGAAATCCCTGTCCGGCGGGCTGATCACAGATTCCGCAGCCGCCTATGCCTACGCAGCTCAGTATGATAATGTGCTTCCCATCTGGGGCGTTCAGAGAATGAACGAGCTGGAGGAGTTTCTTTCCTACATAGATAATCCGCCGGCCATGACAGACGAAATCAGTGCTCTGATTGAAAAAGACCGGGAACAGCTTTCCGGCGATTTTTGCCGGGGCTGCGGCTACTGTATGCCCTGCCCGGTGGGCATTGAGATCAATAACTGTGCCCGCATGAGCCTGCTGCTGCGCAGATCCCCCTTTAAGGACCGCCTGGCAGAGGAAGGACAGGCCAAAATGTTCCTTATCGAGAAATGTCTCCACTGCAATCAGTGCAAATCCAAATGCCCCTACGGACTGGATACTCCGGCGCTGTTGGCTAGGAATCTGGAAGACTACAAGCGGATACTTGCGGGCGAGGTGCAGATATAATCACCTTAATTAGAAAGACATAAGAGTAAAGACAGAAATATTTATTAGTAAGCGAAAATTTGATTACAGAAAAATAAGTACGGCGAAAAAATTTCAGTCTGTAAATTGCAGAACAGAGCGCAAAAAAGATAAACTGTTTCGCGATTTCTGTGCTATGGAGATGAGACTATTGACAATCGTGGAAGCCTTTGCTGAACACGATTGTCATGTTTATAGGCTCATCGGAATGCTTTGCACAGCATGAGCGAAACAGTTTATCTTTTTTGCGCGACTCTTTGCTATATATTACCCCAGCTTTTTATAAGCCGTAGACAGCATCAGCTTAATTCGGTTCAGCTGATTCACCTCCGACGCCCCCGGATCATAATCAATTGCCACAATATTCGCCTCCGGGAAATGCTTCCTCAGTGTCTTAATCACACCCTTGCCTACCACATGATTGGGCAGACAGGCGAAGGGCTGCGTACACACAATATTGGTCACTCCGCTGTGCAAAAGCTCTACCATTTCTCCGGTCAGGAACCATCCTTCCCCAGTCTGATTGCCAATGGATACGAAAGGCTCCGCATACTTCACCAGATCATAAATATTGGCCTGGGGTGTAAAATGCTCGCTTTTCTCAAAGGCGCTTCTGGCTGCGCCGCGAAAACGCTCCACGGCCCAGATTCCCAGTTTACTGACCTGAGAAGCACGCTTGCTGGTGCCCAGATTTTCCGCCTTGTAGATCTGATTGTAGAAGCAGTACAGGATGAAATCAATCAGATCCGGCATAACAGCCTCGGCTCCCTCCTGCTCCAGCAAATCTACCAGATGATTGTTGCCGGCGGGGGAGAACTTCACCAGAATTTCTCCTACAATACCGACCCTGGGCTTTTGAATATCCTTAATGGGCAGCCGATCAAAATCTTCGATAATTTCACGGCATATCTTCCGGAAGGTGAAATAATTGACATGGTCGCCTCCGAGGAATTCCTTACATTTGTTTTCCCATTTTTCGTGCAGGGCGTTGGCGCTTCCCGGCACCTCCTCATAGGGTCGCATCCGGTACAGACAGCGCATGAAAATATCTCCGAAGACCGCGCCCATGACCAGCCGCAGACCCATGTTTACATCGATCTTAAAGCCCGGATTGGTCTCCATGCCGTTCAGATTCAGCGAAATTACGGGAATCTGCGGCATACCGGCCTTCTCAAAAGCTCTGCGGATAAAGCCCACATAATTGGTGGCGCGGCAGCCGCCGCCGGTCTGGGTCATAATGACAGCCACCTTATTTAGATCATAATCTCCGGACAATAAGGCTTCCATGACCTGACCAACCACCAGCAGAGAGGGGTAGCAGGCGTCATTATTCACATATTTCAGTCCCACATCCACGGAATGCTTATTGTCATTCTGCAGCACATGCACATTGTAGCCGCATTTCTTCATGGCTGTTTCCAGCATATTGAAGTGGATGGGCGACATCTGAGGGCACAGGATGGTATATTGATCCTTCATATCCTCAGTAAAGACCGCACGATGATAGGCGCTGGAATGGATTTCCCGCTGCTTCTTTTCCTGCTCCCGCACACGGATGGCGGAGAGAAGAGAGCGGATACGGATTCTGGCAGCCCCCAGGTTATTGACCTCATCAATTTTCAGACAGGTATAAATCTTGTCAGAACCGGTCAGAATATCGGATACCTGATCCGTGGTCACCGCGTCCAGACCGCAGCCGAAGCTGTTCAACTGAATCAAATCCAGCTGGTCGGTCTTTTTCACAAACTGGGCAGCCCGGTAGAGACGGCTGTGGTACATCCACTGGTCGGATACGATCAGGGGACGCTCGGGGCTTGCCAGATGGGAGACAGAATC
>JAJQID010000120.1 GCA_021199405.1 Lachnospiraceae bacterium | reverse complement strand
ACTCCACCATTGAGAACTGGTCCAAGAATATGTACAACCTGAACACCAAGCGGGCGGTGGTGGAGGAGGGCGGCACCATGGAGTGGGTGTCCGGCTCCTTCGGTTCTCATGTATCCTACCTGTATCCCATGACCATTCTGAAGGGCAAAAATTCCCGCATGGAGTTCACCGGTATTACCTTTGCCGGACAGGGGCAGAATCTGGATACCGGCGCCAAGGTGGTGCATGTGGGGGAGGGAACTTCTTCCTATATTAATACCAAGTCTATTTCCAAGGACGGGGGCATCAGCACCTTCAGAAGCGCGGTTACCATTCAGGAGAAGGCGAAGCACAGCAAGGCGGCAGTTTCCTGCCAGTCTCTGATGCTGGACGATATTTCACAATCCGACACCATTCCTGCCATGGATATCCGCTGCGGTGATGCGGACGTAGGCCATGAGGCCAAGATCGGGCGTATCAGTGACGAGGCGGTGTTTTACCTGATGTCCAGAGGCATCAGCGAGGAGAATGCCCGGGCCATGATCGTGGGCGGCTTCGCGGACAATGTGTCCAAGGAGCTTCCGTTGGAATATGCTGTTGAGATGAATAACCTGATTCGTCTGGAGATGAAAGGCAGCATCGGCTGAGGGAGGTTTTATTTATGGAAAATCAATACAATATGAACATCAACCCTCTCCCGGCCCTGACCTGGAACCGTCTGAAAATGAATGAGGGCGCGGTGGAGGTGCTAAAGGCACAGACCGGTGCGGAGATTGCGGTGAGCGAGCTGCCGGAAGGGGTCAGCCTGAAAATGCTTTCAGGAAAAGAAGAGGGCATTGAACAGGAAAGCCGGGAAATTCAGGACAGCGGGTGCGAGGGTCTTTCGACTGATATTTCAGGGGAGAATAGCAGCTGGCAGGAAATCGAGACCGCCATGGGTGCCGATTTTGAGCGCCATATGGATGACAGTGCCGTAACTTTGCTGGAAACGTCTTCTGATACCGATATAGAGAAACCTGTCATTATTACATTAAATTATAAAGAGGAAGCTCCTGCGTCTGACCGGATTTATGTTCATGCTGCTGCAAAAAGCAGCTTATCCGTCATTTTTGTGTTGAAAAGCGGAGCAGATGTGCAGGCATCTCTGCAAATCAAAACAAAAGCGGAGCAGGAAGCCTGTGTCTCTCTTTATGTGGTTCAGCTGACCGGTGAAAATTCTGTTGTTCTGACGGATGTCAGCAGCGTCTGTGAGGAAAAGGCGGAGGTAACACTAACGAAGCTGGAGTTGGGCGGAGGTGTCCAGTATGTAGGAGTCTGTACCACTTTAAAGGGAAATAAGAGCCGGTTTCACGCGGAGGCTGGTTACCGGGTGCGCAAAGGCCAGCGCCTGGACATGAATTATCTGGTGCGTCATGTGGGCAAAAAAACGCTCAGCGAAATGAACGCCTCCGGAGTGCTGGAGGAAGACGCCTTCAAGCTTTTCCGCGGCACCATTGATTTTCCGAGAGGCTGCGCGGGTGCAAAGGGGAACGAGAAGGAGGACATTCTGCTGCTGGGAGAGCGCCAGGTCAATCAGACCATTCCGTTGATTCTCTGTAAGGAGGAGGATGTGGAGGGCAACCATGGCGCGACCATCGGGAGACTGCCCGAGCAGGTGCTGTTTTATCTGGGAAGCCGGGGGATTCCGGAAAGCGCGGCGGAGGATCTGATCGCTACGGCAAAGCTGGAGGCAGTATGTGCCCGGATTCCGGATGAGAAGGTGCAGCAGACAGTGAGGGCGTTTCTGTGCGCCATGTCGAGGGAGAGAATTTGCGGATGAAAAATTATAAAGAGGATTTTCCTCTTCTGAAAAATACAGATCTGGCTTATCTGGACAACGCGGCTACGGCTCAGCGCCCCGCAGTGGTGCTGGACGCGGTACAGGATTTTTATCTTAGATCCAATGCCAACCCTCTTCGCGGCCTGTATGACCTGGCGGTGGACGCCACAGAACGCTATGAGGCGGCCAGGGAGCGGGTCCGGGGCTTTATCAATGCGGAGAAGACGGAAGAAATTATTTTCACCAGAAATACCACCGAGAGCATCAATCTGGTGGCTTACAGCTATGGCCTGACGAATTTAAAGCCCGGCGATGAGATTCTGATCACCATTGCGGAGCATCACAGCAATATGCTTCCCTGGCAGATGGTGGCCCGGCAAACCGGAGCCACATTAAAATATCTGGACTGTGAGCCGGACGGAAGCTATCCTTCGGAGCGCATTGCCCAGGCGGTCACGCCGAATACGAAGCTGGCAGCCATCGGTCATGTCTCCAATGTGCTGGGATGCGTCAATCCGGTGGAGGAGGTCATTGAGCAGGTTCATGCAAATGGCGGCGTGGTGCTGGTGGATGCGGCCCAGAGCGCTCCACACATGCCGGTGGATGTGCGTGCGCTGGACGCGGATTTTCTGGCTTTTTCCGGACATAAGCTGTTTGGCCCCATGGGCATCGGGGTTTTATACGGGAAGGAACATTTACTCAATGAGATGCCGCCATTTTTAAGCGGTGGAGAGATGATCTCCTATGTCAGACGGGACGGCGCGGTCTATGCGGAGCTCCCTCATAAATTTGAGGCCGGCACGGTCAACGCCGCGGACGCGGTGGGATTGTCGGCGGCCATTGATTATATGGAGGAGATCGGCTGGCCTGTGATTCAGAAGCGGGAGGAAGCGCTGACGAAATATGCCTTTGAAGGTATGACGGCGGTGCCGGGAGTGCACATCCTGGGAAGCGCTGATTACAGACAGCATCATGGAATTATAAGCTTCACCCTTGACGGCGTTCATCCTCATGATATTGCGGCCATTCTGGCGGACGATAAGATAGCGGTACGCGCCGGACACCATTGTGCCCAGCCGCTGCTTGCTCATCTGGGGGTTCGTTCCTCCGCGAGAGTGAGCCTTGCTTTCTACAATACGGAGGAGGACGTTGACAGACTGCTTGGCAGCCTGAAAACCATAAGGAGGAAAATGGGCCTTGGCGAATAACACTTTTTATAATGAAATTCTGACGGATCACAATCTGCACCCTTATCACAAGGAGCGGTTGTCGGACGCCAACCTGGTGCTGGAGGGGATCAACCCCTCCTGCGGCGATGACATTATTTTACAGCTGAAGGTGGAGGACGGCGTGATCGTGGACGGCACCTTCGAGGGCGACGGCTGCGCCATTTCTCAGGCGTCCGTAGACATCATGCTGGACATGGTGGTGGGCCGCACGAAGGAGGAGGCGCTGCGCATCGCTGAGCTTTTTCACAAGATGATCGAGGGCAGCGCCGGCGAGGAAGAGATCGAGGAGCTGGAGGAAGCGGGAGCCCTGCGGGATATTTCCCATATGCCTGCCCGGGTCAAGTGCGCCGTGCTGGGCTGGAACACCATGAAGGAGATGCTGGAGAAGGTGTGAGGGCGCCTGAAAACGTTTTACCTTCTGCAGGTTCCATTTCTTTTTTTATCCATGATGGGGAGACGAACCAGGAAGGAAACCCTGCCTTCTGAGCAGGCGGCATGAATTTCTCCCTGGTGGGCTGATACGATGTTTTGTGCAATGGTCAGCCCCAGACCGTAATGCCCCGTATTGCTGCGGTTGATATCGCTTCTGAAAAAACGGGAAAAGATTTCTGACCCTTTGTATCATAAAATAAACAAAAAAACAAACAGGAGATCCCCCATGATGAAAAAAATAATCGCGCTGCTTTGCGCAATGACCATGGTCATAAGCCTGGCGGCCTGCGGCAGTTCATCGACGGATACTGAGACAGCAGAAGCGCAGGATGCCGGGACAGAGAGCACGGAATCAGAGGGCGCTGATACTGCGGGCACAGAGGTGCAGACTGTGGTATCCGACAAGGAGTATATCGAATCCGCTCTGAATCTGGCCAACAACACAGACTATACCTGGAGCTATGATTCCTCCGCGGGTGCGTGGGTAATGTCCATCGTCTCCGCCGTGGCCTATCCGGAGATCGAGGATGAGGAAGGCGTTTCTGTCTGCGTACCCGGTCCTTATGTCACTGGCATCGACACAGACGGCGATGGCTCTGCAGATGTGACAGCGGAAAGCTATACTGAAGCTGTCAATGGCAGTCTGGTCATTGATTACGATGTTGAGATTACCAGCACCAACGGGCAGGTATATACCGCCGAGACCGCGCCTGTGATTCTGAATACCGGTGCGGCGGGCTACTCCTCCTCCACCAACACCATGGCGTCCACAACCTATGCCTCTGAGGGGTATATCAATGTTTCCTGCGGCAACCGGGGCAAACAGGATACCGCCACGGATGCGGACGGCAACACCTACTATACCGGCGACGCTCCTTCCTGTCTGGCTGATCAGAAGGCTGCCGCCCGTTTTGTGAAATATAACATCCTGCTGGGCAATCTCCCCGGAAGTGCAGATTATTTCATCTCCACCGGAGGTTCCGGCGGCGGCGCTCATGCAGTCATGTTCGCGGCTACCTCCAATCATCCGGATTTTTACCCCTATCAGGAGGAGGTGGGGGCTGTGGGCTGTTATCTGAACGAGGACGGCAGTTATTCCACCACCGTTACCATCGATGGCGAGGAGGTAGCGCTGTCCGACGGAGCCTGGGGCTGCATTGCCTACAGCGCGATTACCTCCCTCTACGAGGCGGATATGGCGCTGGCTTTTGAGTATTATATGGATGTGGATTACGAGTTTGGCTCCGATTTCCAGGCACAGCTGGCGGAATATCTTTCGGAAGCGTATATGGAATATATTAATGGGCAGAACTTGACTGTGGAGGAGGCCTCTGTGGGCTTCGACCTGGATGGGGACAGTGCGCTGAACAGTACCATCGCCCTGACCATTGAATATGATGAGACACTGTACGCTGACACCAATGGCTACGGCGGTTCCTATCTGGAACTGTATCTGGCGGAGTTTGTCTCCAACCTGCAGTGGTACCTGGACAATCTGGATTACGCGGATGGGTGGACATGGTTTGACGGGGACGGAAATGCCCTGTCAGATGAGGAAGTGGCCGCCATGACCGTTGAGGAAAAGGCGGAAGCCTTTATTGAAGGCCGTTACACGGCAGGAAGCACCGGCGGCATGGGCGGAGGTATGAGCGGCAACCTGCCCAGCGGTATGAACGGCGCGGCGGACTTTACCGGGGGAAGAGGAGAACGTTCAGAGACAGAGTCTTCTGATACAACGGCTTTACCGGGCGACTCGACGCCCGGTGATATTGCCGGTGGCACTTTGCCAGACGGCAATACAGTCGATATGGGAAGCCTGCCGGATGGTGCTTCCATCAGCACAGACAACGGCGCAGATGGCCTTCCCGGTGATATCATGACTGACGGGAAAGGCCTGCCTGATAGCGGGACTGGCACCACCTCCTCGATCACAAATGAGAACGTAGACACCAGCGGCGATACCATGGACGTGGGAACTCCTGACGCAGGCACCACTCAGGCCGCGGGCAGCTCCATCGATTCCAACAACTACTCCAGCTATGAGGAAATGGTGGAGGCCTATGCCGCCGACATCGCGGAGCTGGAGGCCGGAGATGAATACGGAAATAACCTTGTTAATCTTTACAATCCATTAAACTATATCGGCGATGAGGAGACGGAGGGAGCGGCCTGGACGCGTATCGTCATGGGCGCTTCTGAAGGCGATATGTCCATGTTCACATCTCTGAATCTTCAGCTTGCCTGGCTGAATGCCGGGACAGACTGCCAGATCGAGTGGCAGTGGAACGGCGGTCATGTACCCTCTGAAATACTGAGCAGCTCCTTCGCACTGTATGTTGACCAGATGTACGCGGAATACGCAGACGGCGTGGAAATTGAGACTGCCGAAGCACAGGCGCAGACCGCCAACGGAACTTCCACGGAGGCCAGCGGTACCGACTTAAGCGGCTGGGTGGATTACTCTGATATTACCAGCGTATCCTTCTCCCTGGCGGATGCGGTGTCCTACCGCACGGCCGGAGCCAGCAAAGCCATGCCCGGCTTCGACGTCATCGATTATGGACAGGAGGACTATGTATTCGGCAGCAGCACGCAGGATGCACGGCACTGGAATACCTTCCTGCTGGAGATTTTCCAGGAATATGCGGATATACTTTCCGGGCTGTTTAACGCCGGGTGAGGGATATTTTGTGATTAAGATATCAATGAATGACAAGTGCATGAATCTGATATGAAAAAAGGAGCAGGCTGTTTTTGAGTGAAAACAGTCTGTTCTTTTTTAGTGAAACAACGGGGAAATATCTGAGAGAAATTTAGAAATTCTTTCCGGATTTACTATCTGAAAAGCTCATGGATGGCTGGCGATGGTGGGAATGATGTCAGAACTGGGAAGAATGTCGGATGCAGGACAGCAGCATCCGGCAGAATTCATAAAAAATTTACAAAAAAGACGATATGTCGCCCCACCGTCTCTGAATTTTGTGGTATTCTCTTTTCAGGACAGAAAATAGCTGTCAAAAAATGGAAAGAGAGGCCGATCATTGGACGCGGAGCTGAGATATCTTTTGACTGCCGCGAATGATAA
>JAJQID010000138.1 GCA_021199405.1 Lachnospiraceae bacterium | reverse complement strand
TATATATCTGCTGGGGGAGAAGAAAAGGCCGAGTACCGGTAACCGGACAGGGAGGGAGAAAATAGAATGAAACGTTTGACGAAAAGATGCTTTGATATATTAAGAAAGAACCCTTTGTTTGGAGGAATTGTGACTGTTCAGGCGGTGATATTGTTGATGCTGGGAATCAGGTGCCTGAGGGAAAGATGCGATCTGTTATTTACTCAGGAAAATCTGTCTGTTGTCAGCGAAAATGTGGAAAGCACTATGGCCGGGGACGGAGAGATTGGATATCGAGTGGTTGGAGAAGAGTATGTAGCGGATGAGACAGAGGAAGATGTGGATTCAGAGGAGACGGACGCAGCGAATGAGGAGAAAACGGAGGACAGTGGAGAAACGATTCTGAGTACAGGATATTTTACACTGTACCCCGGTGCCTATAGAGTGACAGTTCATTATGATTCCAGGGTTGGGGGTGAGAACGATTATAATACGGAAGTAGTAACGGCAGCTGTTCAGGCAGAGGGTTACAGCGTTTATTATCATTTTGAGGATTTGCTGTTGCGGGATGGTATGGACGCTGTAAATCAGACGCTGCAGCTGACATCTCCGGGCAAAATGGAAAACATGAAGCTGAACGTAGATTTCTATGGAATGGGCGAGCTTACAGTTTATTCTGTTGAAGTCAGGGAAATTATGGCATACAGGTTTTTAAATCTGCTGCTTTGGTTGTTGGTTTTTATTATATTTGATGTGATTTTTTATCGGCTGTTTGTGAATAAAAATGTAAGAGGAAGAAAGGAACTGGCCGTACTGGTGTGCGTATGTATGGCGGGAATTCTGCCGTTTGTGGCGGATTATGTTTTTATGGGGCACGACTCAGGTTTTCATGCATACCGCATTGTACTTTTGGCAGAGGAAATTTCCAACGGGAATTATTTCCCGGCGATATATTCGTCTGCATTGAATGGCTATGGATACGCAGCACCATTATTTTATAATCAGCTGTTTTTGTATCTTCCGGCCATCCTGTATCTTTGCGGATTTTCACTGACTTTTGTTTATAATTTATATTTGGGCATTATGACGGTCACCACATGTGTGATTATGTATTATTGCGCGTTAAAAATTTTAAAAAAGGAAAACATGGCGTTGCTTGCTGCTGCATTATATACTCTCAGTGCTGTACGATTGACGAATGTTTTTACCAGGGCGGCATTTGGAGAGTTGACCGCGCAGACCTTCCTGCCGCTTGTCGTTCTGGGGTTCTATAATATTTATACGGCAAAGAAGGGGGAGAAGATTACTATCAGCAAATACTGGCCTGTTGTAGTTGGAATGACAGGAATTGCTTCTTCACATACATTGACTCTTGTTATGAGTGCAATGGTGATTATGATTGTGTGTATTGTGCTTTGGAAAAGGTCATTTGAACCAGTCAGGCTATTTGGTCTTGTGAAAGCCACGGTTTTGACACTGGCTGTGAATCTGGCAGGTATTGTACCGATGCTGATGTCTATGGAAATGGAGATGAATTTAGGCCATACCTATAATTATATACAGGCATCAGGAACATATTTATTGCAGTTGTTTAATTCAATTGTAAATAATTATCAGGGGGATAATGTAGCTGGGACAGCGTCCAGCGAGATGTCAGAATCGATTGGTTTTCCTGTTACTCTGGGACTTCTTCTGTGGGTTGTTTGGTATTATTATCATACAAAACAAAATGAAACAGATAGCGGAGATGAAAATGAAAGAGGCTTCATGTCATTTTGCTGGGGAATGACCGTATTAACTTTGTTCTTATCAACGGTTTACATGTTTTATGATTATCTGGATATCCTTCCGGATCAGATTTATTCCATATTAAGTGTATATCAATTCCCATGGAGATGGTTGTCTTTTGCCACTTTATTTGGAGTATTCTGTACAGCAGTAGTGGCGGAGAGAAAGGAAGTGTCTAATGTATTCTTTCATATTCCGCCGGCATTTATCCTTTGTGCGGCACTTGTACTTAATATGGGGCAAATCTATTCGGATCAGCTTCGAACTTCAGAATTATATCGATTTGCGAATAATCTATATGATGATGAATATCAGCTTGGCTCTGCAGAGTATCTGTTGTATGGAACCGACAGGAAATTGCTTTCTTATACTAATTTGATTTATGAGGAAGATCAGCTATCGGTGGACTCTTATGCGCATGAGGGCAGTCAATGGCTTCTGACGGTGGAAAATCTGACAGATCAGGTATCGGG
The DNA here is from genome assembly GCA_021199405.1 of Lachnospiraceae bacterium. Taxonomy (GTDB): domain Bacteria; phylum Bacillota; class Clostridia; order Lachnospirales; family Lachnospiraceae; genus RGIG6307. The sequence goes on along the minus strand of JAJQID010000138.1, from coordinate 21,017 downwards.
AATTCATATTCCGTTACTCAGCTATAATAATTACGTTGCTTATGACATAGAAACCGGGGAGACGCTTGACTGGGTTTATGGGTACAATTATCGGGTATATCTGTATATTCCGGCAAATTATTCCGGTACGGTGGCGATAGAATACCAGCTTCCTATATTGTGGAAGCTGGCGATCGCAATATCGGTGATCGTGGATGGGGCGCTGATTAGTTATATGATACTGATAAGGAAAAAGAAATCAAAAAAGATGGTTGTTGAGAGATGATTTGGTCTATTTATCAGGAATTTTTCGGTCGGCGCATGAAAAGAGAAAGAAATAAGAGCGACTGAAAAGGGTGAGATAGAGGAGAAACCTGGCATATAAAGGAGAAAAAGGAAGGAAAATGGGAAAAATGAAATTCTGTGTACTGGACATCGGCGGGACCTTTATTAAGGGCGCAATCATGGATGAAAATTCCAACATTATCGAGAGAATGAAGGTGAAAAGCGACTGCTCCAGCCTGGAGGCGCTGCTTTCCGGTCTGGATGAGATTATCGCGCCGGTAGCGGAGAGTGCAGAGGGCATTGCCGTCAGCATGCCGGGGAAGATCGACTGCGAGAAAGGAATTGCCAGGACTGGCGGCGCCTTTACCTTTATTAAGGATTTGCCGATTGTTTCCATTCTGGAAGAGAAGTATCATCTTCCTGTGGCCGTGGAGAACGACGGAAAGGCGGCGGCCAGCGCAGAAAACTGGATTGGCGCTCTGAAGGATGTAAAAAACGGACTGGTGTTTATATTTGGAACCGGCATCGGCGGCGGAATTATCATGAATAATCAGGTAATCAAAGGCAGCCATTTTGCAGCGGGGGAGCTGAGCCTTTGCCTGATGAATAAGGATGTGGAAGGCTTTCAGTATTCTAATATGATCAGTATGGTGTCCAGTACCAATGGACTTCTGGGAATATATCAGACCATGTCCGGTATGGAAGAAAAAGTGGACGGCGTGGAATTTTTCCGGCGTGCCAATGAAGGGAAGGAGACCGCACTTGAGGCACTGCGGCGTTTTGGACGGATCACGGCGAATTATATTTTTGACCTGCAGGTGGTGCTGGATGTGGACAGAGTCGCCATCGGCGGCGGCATCAGTGAGCAGCCGCTGCTTTTGCAGATTTTGAATGAGGAGCTGGACAAGGCTTACGACACCCCATTCCCGCTGCCCTGCGTAAGGCCTCAGCTGGTGAAATGCCGGTTTGGCAATGACGCCAATCTGATCGGTGCATTGAAAGGGTTGCTGGATTCGGGAAAGCTGAGATAATGTCGGCCGTAGTGTCAGATACAAGGGTTCGACTGCGCGGAACCGGCGAATGGCATAATGGGCTCGATCATTAGAGTATTCAGTCATGCAGGTGAAAGCAGTGACAGACTGAGGCATCGCTTTGAAAAACTGGCAGACAGATCTGTGGTAACAGAGAGAGGAAAATATGAGGGAAGATACGGTATGAGCATCATTATATTGCTGATTTTTTTGGGCGTCATCACAAAAGGAACAAATCAGGACCGCAGGCACAGCGACATTTTTAAAAAAGTAATTATGGCGTATGTGGGTATTTCTGTTTTGGCTGGGGTGCTTTCCTCCGGAGGCTTTGTCCCTGTCGCGGTGATTGGCCTGCTGATCTGGTATTTTACAAGAAAAAAGCAGAAAGAGGAGAAAAACAGCTGGCAGGAGGCCTATGAGCAGGGGCGCAGGAACGCTGCGGATTCCAGGGCCTCATCCAGTCATTCTTACAGCAGTCAGAAGACTTCTGCAGGGTATAGGGAAAATACCGGGACCGGGACGAACAGAGGACAGTTTTCTCAGACTCAGCCCAATCCAATGTCTAAGGTGGAGAGTACTCTTCTGGCACGGCCCATCGCCAAACGGAAAAAAGTGATTCAGGAATTTAATGGAAAATATGATCTTACTCTGACTGATGCGGAGGTACAGAGGATCGCGGAGGCGTCCTATGTCTCCGAGGGCTGGAAAAGGGAAGTGGAGGCCATGACGCAGAAATATGATACCGTGGGGCAGTGGCTTCAGGGATCAACGGGGTGGCTTCGGGTATATATTTACGTGTTCCAGATTCAGAATATTTCCTCGGATTTTGCCATGCAGGAACAGATCTGCATAGAGGCTCTGGACGAGGTCGTGGCCTACGGCTGCGAGCCGGAGGGGATGAGCATCGAGGAGCGTGTGAATTATGTTAACAACCGATATTTTACCAGCTTCGATGAGATGACGTTTATGATTGCCTGGAGATTTTTGCAGCAGAAAGGCAGAGAGCATAAGATGACCCAGCCGGATCTGGTCAGAAATGTGGATAATGATCTGGAGGAGCTGGAGAAAAAATACGAGAGGGGGATCTGATGAAGATTTTAATCATCCGGCATGGGGACCCGGATTATGAGCATGATACATTGACAGAAAAAGGAAGAAGAGAAGCTTTGGCCCTGGCAGACCGGCTGGATAAGCTTTCTGTTGCGGCGGCTTATGTGTCGCCTCTGGGACGGGCGCAGGACACTGCTGCTCCTGCTCTGGAGCGGAAAAAAATGACTGCCGTCACCTGTGACTGGCTGCGGGAATTCTGGCCCCGCATCAACAGAGGAAGCGAGGGAGAAAACCATATTGTCTGGGACTGGCTGCCTGCCGAGTGGATGGCGGAGGAGCAGTATTTTGACCGGAATCACTGGGCGGAGACGAAGGTTATGGAAGAGGGCGGTGTGTGGGAAAGCTACCGGTATGTGACGGAAAACTTTGATAAGCTGCTTTCTGCTCATGGCTATGTCCGGGAGGGGGCTTATTATCGCGTGGAGAAAGCAAGTAATGACACAATTGTCTTTTTCTGCCATTTCGGGCTGGAATGCGTGCTGCTGTCCCATTTACTGAATGTGTCCCCTATGATTTTCTGGCATGGCGCCTGCGCTGCACCCACCTCGGTGACGGTGCTTCGAAGTGAGGAGCGCAGGCAGGGAATCGCTTATTTCAGGATGTCCAATTTTGGGGATACCTCTCATTTGTACGCAGCCGGGGAGCCGGAGGCAGAAAGCGCCAGGTTTTGTGAATGCTATGAGAATAGTTGGGAGAGACACGACTGAAGGATGGCTGTCATTTTCGGAGGGGCAGTATTGCAACGACGATTTTGGTGAGGGAGCAGAAAGAAATGTGCCATTTGCTGACAGAAAAAGAAGCAGCTGGTTTGCTGGGAGAGAGGCCTGCTGACAGTCATAAGGGAGATTACGGATATGTGACACTGTTGGGTGGATCTGTCAGATACAGCGGGGCGGTCAAGCTGGCCAATTTGTCATGTAATGGAGTACAAAGCGCGGCAAATTCTCCGGCAGGAATGCCCATATCTGAGGAAGGGGAAAAAACAGTGTCTGTCAAGAGCAGACAGCAAATGCCTGCGGAGGAGGAGCGGACTGCCGCGAATCTGCTGGCTCATACCACCGCCGCCATGCGTGCCGGCGCAGGCGTGGTGAGGCTGGCGGCACCGGAACCGCTGACCCAGGCAATTCTGCCGTGGATTTTGGAAAGCACATTTTTACCCATGCCGTCTACAGAAGAGGGACAGCTGCGTTTTGAACCAGGGAAGCTGGATCAGGCGCTGGACAGGCAGAGAGCGGCGGCTTTTGGCATGGGTGTCGGCACGGGGGAGGAGACCGCACGGATTCTGCAATACATTTTGCGGAATAAAAGGCTGACCTTCATCATAGACGCCGATGGATTGAACGAGCTGGCTGTTCATGAAAATCTGAAGGAGCTTTTAAAGGACACAGAATGTCAGGTGATTCTGACGCCGCATGTGAAGGAGTTTTCGAGGCTGTCTGGCAGAACCGTGGAAGAAATTTTGTGCCAGCCCATACAGCTGGCAAAGGAATTTGCAGCCTGCTACGGCGTGACGGTGCTGTTGAAGGGGCATGTGACCACTGTCACCGACGGACACAGAGTTTATCAGATTGACCGGGGCTGCAGCGGTATGGCCACCGCCGGCAGTGGAGATGTGCTCTCCGGTGTGCTCTGTGGGATGGCGGGCTATATTGCAGATTCGGTGCAGGCGGCCTCCGCAGCGGCCTTCGTGGCCGGCATGGCGGGGGAGATGGCTGAGCAGGATAAAAATCCGGTCAGCATGACTGCGGGGGATACTGCTGATTATGTGGAGAAAGCGATTACAAAGCTGTGGAATCGGTATCGCAGATGACCAGGACAGAAGAGAACGGTTTGAATGAAAAAATGAAAAGCCATGTGAATTTTCAATGACAGGAGCAGGGAATTCTGCTATAATATATGCAGTGTTGTGTGTCTGGGCGGGACTTTTGCCCAGGATGATGTAAGGCAGGAGGAAGAAGCAAAAACAATTCAGAGATGAAGGACTTTAAAGCTGTCCCGGTTTTGAAAACGCCGGCCGTACACAGATGAAAAGAGGAACCAGAATTGAGTGTGAATAACGCCCTGAAAAAAGCGATGAACAGCGTCTACCAGATGTGCGATGCCCTGGACAAAAATTCCATGGGCATTAAGTGCATCTGTCCGGGTACCTCTCTTGCCACCAGAGATTACGTGCGCATTGAGATGATGAAGTATGCCATGTATCTTTCCTCAGTGGATAAGGAAGCTACGCTGCAGGAGACACAGTTTATTAAGGAATATTTTGAGAGGGTTGTGGCGCCGACAGACATGCCCGGCCTGGTCAGAAAGTATCAGATCGGCGGATCGGTCTATGAGAGTACCGTTCCCAACGGTATGAGGACCTTTGTGCGTGCAGACAATCAGATTTATCAGCAGACCGGCAGAAACGATACGCTGATGTGCGAGTCTCTGTATGGGCTGTATGACAGAGTGGGCAAGGAGTTCCTGGCCTGCGACGATCGGGTTGGAGAGCAGGAAACCGCCAGTATGACCAGATATCTGGCCATGCTGCGCAAATATATTACGGAGCAGATTCAAAGTCCGGGAGCTGTGGGCGGAGCGGCAAAGTCCAGCGCGGACAGGAAGGCCTCAGGCACCAATGCCGCGAAAAAGCCTGATGAAAAGGAAGAAAAGGAACAGACCCTGGAAGAGCTGATGGAGGAGCTGGATTCTCTGGTGGGACTGACTGAGGTAAAAAAGGATGTCAGCTCTCTGGTCAATCTTTTGCAGATCAGGAAAATCCGGCAGGAGAGAAACCTGACGGTTATGCCCATGTCGCTGCACCTGGTGTTTTCAGGCAATCCGGGCACCGGCAAGACCACGGTGGCCCGTCTGCTGTCCAAAATATACCAGCGCATGGGAGTTTTGAGCAAGGGTCATCTGGTGGAGGTGGACCGCTCCGGCATGGTGGGCGGTTATGTGGGGCAGACTGCCATCAAGGTGCAGGAGCTTCTGGACCGGGCCATGGGCGGCATTCTGTTTATTGACGAGGCCTATTCCCTGACGGTCAATAAGGGTCCCACGGACTTCGGGCAGGAGGCGGTAGATACCCTTTTAAAGGGCATGGAAGATCACAGGGATGATCTGATCGTCATCGTAGCGGGATATCCCGACCTGATGGAGGAATTTCTGGATTCCAATCCGGGTCTGCATTCCCGTTTTAATAAATTCATTTATTTCTCCGATTATGTACCGGAGGAGCTGGTGGCGATTTTTAAGGGGACCTGCAGCCGGTCCGGATACAGATGCAGTGAGGAATGCAGTCAGTATCTGCTGGATTATTTTACAAAATGCTATGAAAAAAGAGATCGGAATTTTGCCAATGGCCGGGAAGCCCGCAATTTCTTTGAAAAGGCCATTGTCAGACAGGCTAACCGTCTTTCAGGCAAGAAGGATATTTCCGATGAGGAACTGATGACGCTGACCATAGAGGATGTAAAAGAGGAGTAGAGGGCGGCTGAGATAAGGGAGGAAGAATAATGTATACTGCAAATTCAGAGCGATATGGCAAAATGGTATACAACCGCTGTGGATACAGCGGACTGAAGCTTCCGGAGGTTTCTCTGGGGCTGTGGCACAATTTCGGTGACACCGGCAATTATGAAAATATGAAAAATATGGTCTTTACGGCCTTTGACCACGGGATCACTCATTTTGACCTGGCCAATAATTACGGTCCGGAGCCGGGCAGCGCAGAGCGCAATTTCGGAAAGATTCTGAAGGAGGAGCTTTCCGGTTACCGGGATGAGATTCTGGTCAGCACCAAGGCGGGCTATGGTATGTGGGATGGTCCTTACGGAGACTGGGGCAGCAGGAAATATTTGCTGGCCAGTCTGGATCAGAGCCTGCAGAGACTGGGACTGGAATATGTGGACATTTTTTACCATCATCGCATGGACCCCCAGACGCCTCTGGAGGAGACCATGGGAGCGCTGGCTCAGGCGGTCAGAAGCGGAAAAGCACTCTATGCCGGAGTGTCCAATTATGATGGCCCGACTCTGGAAAAGGCCTGCCGCATTATGGAGGAGCTGAACTGTCCTCTGATCATCAATCAGAATTCCTATAATATTTTTAATCGCACATAGAAAAGAACGGTCTGAAAGAGACGGCAGTGCGGGAGAAAAAGGGCATTATCTGCTTCAGTCCGCTGGCGCAGGGGATGCTGACGGACCGTTATCTGAACGGAATTCCGGAGGACAGCCGGGTGAGAACCGACGGCAGATTTTTAAAGGAGACAAGCCTGACTCAGGAGAAGCTTTCACAGATTCGCTCACTCAATGAGATCGCTGTGCAGCGCGGAGAAAAGCTTTCGCACATGGCGTTGAAATGGATTCTCAGAGACGGGCAGGTGACCAGCGTGCTGGTGGGCGCGTCCCGGCCGGAGCAGATTCTGGATAATCTGAAGGCCATGGAGGGGGCGGGTTTTACGGAGGAGGAGCTGAAGGCTATTGATGAGGTGACAGCGCAGTGAGGAAAATATAAACAGTCTGTAATGGAAAGAAACAGAAAATTTCGGGAGGAAGACAAATGCTGGAATTTAAATATGACACACAGCTGCTGATCGAGGGCACGGATCTGGACGAGGACGTGATCAACGATTATATTACGGAGCATTTCAGGGGAGACTGCCTGCTGGCAGTGGGCGATGAGGAGCTGATCAAGATTCATTTTCACACCAACGAGCCCTGGGATGTGCTGAAATACTGTGCCACTTTGGGAGAAATCTATGACATTGTGGTGGAGGATATGGATCGTCAGTCCAGGGGGCTGAAGGGCTAAAGACGGTCAGGCGGCGGGGCGGGATATATTCGGACAATCGACAGTAATGAAAATTTTCCGCCTGTGAGGCCGGAGGAGAAACAGGATGAGACGGGACAAAATCAATTATTATCTGGATCTGGCGGAGGCGGTCTCTCAGCGTTGTACCTGCCTTCGCAGATGGTATGGAGCCGTCATTGTGAAGGATGACGAGGTGATTTCCACCGGATATGTGGGTGCTCCCAGGGGCCGGGCCAACTGCAGTGACCTGGGCGTATGCATCCGCACACAGAAAAATATACCCAGAGGGGAGCGCTACGAGCTCTGCCGCAGCGTCCATGCGGAGGCCAACGCGATTATCTCCGCCAGCCGGGATCAGATGATCGGTTCCAGTCTTTATCTGGTGGGGCTGGAGGCGGATACTCAGGAATATGTGGTGAATTCCTGCTGCTGCTCCATGTGCAAGAGAATGGTGATCAACGCCGGAATTGAGACAGTGTATATCCGGGATACGAAAGACGAATACCGTACCATTAAAGTGCAGGAGTGGATTGACAATGATGAGTCTGTGGAAGGTGTGTTTGGCTACTGACCATAAAAATCCATCCCCCGGCCTGCGTTCACCCTGGGGAGCCAGGTCCCGGGGTCTTTATGGACCTGTATGAATACATAAAAGGCGGAAATGATCATTTCTACCTTATTGCAGTCAGCGGTATTTTTGCCGGTGTCATGCCGGAGATTAAAATACTTCATCTGAGAGACAAAGACGTCCAGAAGGGTGACACCGCAAAACTCGTATTCCCCCAGAATGTCCTGATGCTCCAGATAGTAGACATATTCCTCATACACCGGAGGATAATCCATCAGGCCATCCCACAGTTCATTCATGAATTGCTCATTTTGGCCGATATATCGTCCAAGTTCCATGGTCAGCTCGTAAGCCTTCATTTTTCCTGTCTGTAAAATGATGTTTGCCATATGGACTCCTCTCTGATGATTGCTGTTTGCAGCTTTATCAGGTATATGTGATGGTGCGCATTCGCGGGGAATGTTCTGCGTGGAACAGCTTTTTTTTCTGAATCTCAGCCTACTCCTTTTGTGAAAAAAAGCAAGGAGTGTACTGGAAAAAATACATGTGTGCGGAGAGCGGCGAAAAGCTGTTCGTAGAAATAAGGAAAGGACAATAGCTTACATGAATCATATTGTTCCAAAACTGTTAATATATGGGGATATGCCGCAGGATTCCATTCTGATGGAAATGAGCGGTATTTTTGCTGATTTTGAGAAGGGATCCGTGCCGGAGGATGAGCTTGTGACCCGGATTCACCGCCAGATTAAGCGTATCCTGGAGGTGGCTACCGACTATGGCTTTGACGGTAATCTGTGGCAGAATTATCTGACCTTTCTGCTGATCACCAGTGAGAATCCCTTCAGCATCACCTGTGAGAAGGTGGGCGCCAGCGTGGGCAGTGTGAATTATTTTGCGAAAGGGGACTTTCGGGCCTTTAAGGAGCTCTTTGATTATGACTTTGGCGCGATGGAAGAGAAGCTGCATATTGACTGTTTTTCCCGAATCACCCATTATCAGGCCATCAGCAAAAAGGAACTGATGTATAATAAAAACGTCAGTGAAAAGGTGCAGGCACTGAGCGGGGAGCTTGCCGGAGCGAAGGATGAGCAGGAGTTTTTTGACTGCGTTACCGGCTTTTATAAAGCCTACGGTGTGGGAATGTTCGGCCTGAATAAAGCTTTCCGCATCCAGTCCGGAGATCATGACGGAGATGTCACTTTCCTGCCTATCAATAATATGGACAAGGTGATGCTGGACGACCTGATCGGCTATGAGCTTCAGAAAAAGAAGCTGGTGGACAACACCCGGGCCTTTGTGGAGGGCAGAAAGTGCAACAATGTGCTGCTTTATGGCGACAGCGGTACCGGCAAATCCACCAGCATCAAGGCCATTGTCAATCAGTTTTATCCGGACGGTCTGCGGATGATTGAAATATACAAGCACCAGTTTAAAGATCTTTCCGGTGTTATCGCCCGGATCAAAAACCGCAATTACAAATTTATTATATATATGGATGACCTCTCCTTTGAAGAGTTTGAAGTGGAATATAAGTTCCTGAAGGCGGTGATTGAGGGCGGTGTGGAGACGAAGCCGGACAATATCCTGATCTATGCTACCTCCAACAGGCGCCATCTGATCAAGGAGGTCTGGTCCGACCGGGATGACATGGAAACCGGCGGCGGACTGCATCGGTCCGATACCATGGAGGAAAAGCTTTCTCTGGTGCACCGCTTTGGCGTCACCATCAACTATTCCAAGCCCACACCGAAGGAGTTTAAGGAGATTGTGCTGGGGCTGGCGCACCGCTCACAGGTGGCGATGTCGGATGAGGAGCTGCTGGTGGAGGCCAATAAGTGGGAGCTTTCCCACGGAGGAATTTCCGGACGAACGGCGCAGCAGTTTGTCAATTACGTGCAAAGTATCTGCGAATGATTCTCGACTGTGAATAGTAACTCTGTAAATATCAATAAACTGAAAGGATAACCGCAACTATGAAAATCTACATCTGCTTCCCGGAGGGAAAAGCCAAAACACTAACCATGAGCTATGATGACGGCAGGCTTGCCGACAGAAAGCTGATCAGTATTTTTAACAAATACGGAATCAGAGGAACCTTTAATCTGAATGTCGGTCTGATGGATCAGCCGGAGCGTGTTCCGAAGGAGGAGGTCAGAGAGCTTTATCAGGGCCATGAGATTGCAACTCATACCTACACTCATCCTACCATTGCCCGCTGCCCCTCGGTTGAAATTTACAGAGAAATTGTAGAGGACAGAAAAGGGCTGGAGGCTCTTACCGGTTACCCGGTAAGGGGACACGCTTACCCTAACGGTTCTGTAAACGATCAGGTCAAACGTATTTTTTCGGACTGCGGTATCGTCTACGGGCGTACTGTGGAGGAGACCGGAAACTTTGAGCTTCCCGAGGAGTGGATGAACTGGAAGGCTACCTGTCACCATAACCGCAATCTGCTGGAGCTGGGAGAGCGCTTCCTGAATTTTAAGAAGATCCAGTATTTAAAGTGCATGTATGTGTGGGGACACTCCTATGAATTTGATAATCATAATAACTGGGATCTGATGGAGGAGTTCTGTAAAATGATGGGCGGGCAGCCGGATATCTGGTATGCCACGAATATAGAAATTCATGATTATATGGAGGCTTCGAAGCTCCTGCAGTTCGCAGCGGATGAAAGTTTTGTATATAATCCGACTGTTATGGATATGTGGCTTTCCGTGGAAGGAGAGATTGTAAAAGTGGCAGGAGGAGAGAGGAAGAGTTTATGTTAGATATCTTAGTTGCGATTTTGTTTGGTCTGGTGGAGGGCATTACCGAGTGGCTGCCGATCAGCTCTACCGGCCATATGATTTTGCTGGAGGAATTTATCAGCTTTGAAAATGTCAGCGAGGATTTCTTCAGCATGTTTGATGTGGTCATTCAGCTGGGCGCTATTCTGGCTGTGGTGGTTTTATTCTGGGATCGTTTATTTCCATTCAGAAAAATACAGGACAGAGAGCATCCGTCGGGACATATTGCGCTGGATATGGATATTATCCGGCTGTGGGTGAAGGTGCTGATCGGCTGTATTCCTGCGGCTGTGGTAGGTATTCTTCTGGACGATTTTGTGGATGAGCATTTTTATAATGGCGTTGTGGTTTCTCTGGCTCTGATCATTTTCGGTGTGGCTTTTATTGTAATTGAAAACTGGAATAAGGGCAGAACTCCTGTTATCAACTCTATCGAAGAGATGGACATTAAGACTATTCTGATCATTGGCTGCTTTCAGCTGCTGGCGGCTGTTTTCCCGGGTACAAGCCGCAGCGGAGCTACTATTGTGGGCGCACTGCTGATCGGTGTCAGCCGAACCACTGCGGCTGAGTTTACCTTCTTTATGGCGGTGCCGGTGATGGCTGGGGCAAGCCTTCTGAAGCTTCTGAAATTTGGCCTGAGCTTTACCGCTCTGGAGGCTGCGGTATTGCTGATCGGCATGGCAGTTGCCTTTGTGACCTCGCTGATTGTGATTCGTTTTCTGTTGGACTATATCCGGAAGCATGATTTTAAGGTATTTGGCTACTATCGCATTATTCTGGGGGTGATTGTGCTGCTTTATTTTGCAGTTGCGAGGTAGAAATATGGTACAGATCATTGGGAGCGCGGTGCTCATTTTATTTATATGCAATCTGATCGGCCAGCTGTGGGTCAACAAATGGGAGGAATATCAGGATTCTCTCTGGATGGCGACGATCATGGGACTTCTGACGTTGTTTGCGGCCTTTCAGGTGGTGGCGGTACCGGCGATTTTCATGAAGGTGAAGCTGCATGTGATGGTCATTTATATGGCAGTGGTTATTGTGGTGCTGAGTGTGGCGTCCTTTATTTATATTTTCAAAAGCGGCGGCGCTTATTATGAGCATCAGGTGGAAAAGCTGAAGAGGGCTGTGAAGGATAGGGGGAATGTCTGGCTTTTGGTGGCGGCGGCGCTGATTTTATATCAGACATGGTATGCTTCCTCTCATGACGCACTCAACGGGGATGACGTCCGGTACGTGGGGGCTATTCTGGACGCAGTGGAAACCGATGAGATGCTGATGTATCATCCGGCTACCGGGGAATATCTGGGGGAGATTATATCGGAATTTAAAAAAGACGCTGTGGCACCGATTTTGATGTTCTGGGCGATGTGGAGCAAGCTGTTGGGCATTCATGGGGGAGCCTTCGCCCATACACTGGTTCCTTTATTTATGGTACCGATGGCTTATGGCACAGCATTTTTAATGGGATACAAGCTGTGCAGGAGGGATAACCGATGGACAGGAATGTTTTTATCCGTATATTGTCTGTTTAATCTGCTTAATCATACTCTTCCTATTGAAGGAGTGGGAAAAACAATTTATTATATGCGCTGGGGAAAGAGCATCCTGTATTGTTTTTTGATCCCTTTTGTCATCTTGCTGCTGATGGAAATGATGGATGCAAAGAAAGAAGGACAAATTTACATAAGGCTGGGAGTGACTCTCCTTGGAGGCTGTCTGGCTTCTACCATGTCTTGTATAATGCTTCCGTTTTTGACAGGCATTTGGGCGGTATTCGATGGAATCAGGGAGAAATCTGTTCGTCGTTTTTTGATACCGATTCTGTTATGTATTCCTGCAGTAGTCTATGGATTGTTTTACCATTCTTTATAGCAGGAGGTATATGGAATGATATCAGAAGTGTTTATTATTTTACGGCAAAACACTCTGCTGCAGACAGGAAGTGGAGTGTTTTGGCTGTCATTACTTTTTCTTTTGCTGCTTTTTAAAAAACGGGAATGGAAATATAAATTTGTTTATCCGGTATATGCGATGGTATTTACTTTTATATGGTATCCCACATATGCATATCTCATCAATCCGGTACTTAATGATTATGGGCACAGAATGGTTAATGTCATACCTGTTGTTGCTGTTATTGCAATTGTAATCAGTTTTTGTTGCAGCAGACTGCATGGGAAAGAGGTAATTCTAGCTGTGATTGGAGTTGCTTTTTTATTGTATTATAGCGCTGATTCTGGTTATGATGGTTATTATCTGGAAGATTTCTATGTAGTTGAAAATATATATGGGCTTCCGCAGGATGTGGTGGATGTGTGTGATTTACTGCTCTCTGAAGATGAGGAACCGTTTATTATAACTACAGATGGAGATATGGTTTATTTCAGGCAGTATTCCAGTAAAATAAAGATGCTTTATGGAAATAATGTTTACGGGACTATGCGTGACGAGATAGATATTCCATCGGAGTATTTGGATATGGCTGCTTTGATGGAAAATACAGAATTTATTAGTTTAAATGTGGTAGGTGAAAAAGCCAGTCGGTATAATGTGGAGTATATTGTGGTTAATATCAGCACACATGCAGAACCATACAATGAAGGAGAAACTTATTATACTTTATATGCGACAATCGGAGATTACGCCGTATACAAAAACAACAGCCTCTACTGAAGGGGCTGTTTCTTTTTCACTTTATAATTTTTCTTTTCCTCACCGATTGTTCATAGTTTTTTCAGAAATTTGCTGTTGACAATAAGGAATACAAGTGCTATCTTAGTTCCAGAAGTTAGCACTCAAGCAATTCGAGTGCTAATAACATAAAGGAGGCGGCGCTGTGGAATTAGATGAGAGAAAAAAGAAAATTTTGCACGCCATCATCCGCAATTATCTGGAGACGGGCGAGCCGGTAGGCAGTCGCACGATCTCCAAATATACCGACCTTAATCTCAGCAGTGCTACCATCCGCAATGAGATGGCAGATCTGGAGGAGATGGGGCTGATTGTTCAGCCGCATACCTCTTCCGGGCGCATTCCCTCCGACAAGGGATATCGACTGTATGTGGATACCATGCTGGAGGATAAGACCAAAGAAATTGATGAGATGAAGGAGCTCCTTCTGGACAAGGAGAAAAAGACCGATGATCTGTTAAAGCAGGTGGCAAAGCTTCTGGCGGTCAACACCAATTATACGACGGTGATCTCCGCTCCCTCTACTCACCGCAATAAGCTGAAGTTCATTCAGCTTTCCCGGGTGGATGAACATCAGATTCTGGCAGTGATTGTGGCGGAGGGAAATGTGATCCGCAACAGTGTGTTCAGTGTGGATGAATATCTGGACGATGAGACACTGCTGAAGCTGAATATGCTGCTGAACACTAATCTCAGCGGGATGTCCATGGAAGAGATCAATCTGGGGGTGATCACGGCGCTGAAGCAGAAGGCAGGTATTCACAGCGATCTGATTGCCGGAGTGCTGGATGAGGTGGCAATGGCCATCAAGGCAGATGAGGATCTGGAAATTTATACCTCCGGAGCCAATAATATCTTCAAATATCCGGAACTGGCCGACCATCAGAATGCCAGTCAGCTGATCACTACGCTGGAGGAGAAGCACCAGCTCAATGATATCGTTGAGCAGACTCTGGAGGAGAGCAGCGAGACAGGTATTCAGGTATACATTGGTGAGGAAGCGCCGGTGCCCATGAAGGATTGCAGCGTGGTCACGGCAACGTACGAATTGGGAGAGGGAATGCGGGGTACCATAGGAATTATCGGACCCAAGCGCATGGATTATGAGAAGGTGGTAGGAACGCTGAAAACGATTAAGCATCAGCTGGAGGAGTTGTATAAAGAATAAAAATGCGAAGGATCATGCAGATTTTCATGTTAAGCAGAGAAATTTATAATGCTTGTGAAACGCAGAAAATTGTGTGACGCGCAGACGATGGTTCAGGAGTGAAATATGGCAGATACAGAAAAAGATTTAGACAGGGGAGCTGCAGACAATCAGGCTGAGGAAGAGACAAAGCAGACGGGAGAAAAGAGCGAAGCTGCAGACGGAGCATCGAATTCACAGACGGAGGCAGCAGATCACGCGGAAGGGGTCTCTGAGAAAACCGATGTACAGGAACCGGAGGATGAGCAGACTTCCGATGATGTGGAGGGTGCTGACACGGAAGGCGCTGAGGAAGCTGGCGAGGATGCCGATCAGTCCGCTCAGGGAGGAAAGGACGGAGCGGAGAAAGCTGACGCAGCTGCGGGAACAGCCAAAGAAAAAAAGTCCTTCTTCAGTAAAAAGGATAAAAATAAAGAAAAGGACAAAGACAAGGAACGAATCGCAGAGCTGGAAGATCGGGTCATGCGTCAGATGGCGGAGTTTGAAAATTTCCGCAGACGCACGGAAAAGGAAAAACAGCAGATGTTTGAGACCGGCGCCAGAAGCGTGATTGAGAAAATTCTTCCGGTGGTTGATAATTTTGAGAGAGGATTATCCAGCATCCCCGAGGCGGAGCGGCAGGGAGCCGTTGCGGAAGGGATGAATATGATATATAAACAGCTTTTGACCGAGCTGGATAATATCGGGGTGAAAGCGATTGAGGCTGTGGGTCAGGAATTTGATCCGGCCAGACACAATGCGGTGATGCAGGTAGCAAGTGAGGAGTATGAGTCCGGCGTCGTCGCTCAGGAGCTGCAGAAGGGCTACACCTACAGGGATACCGTGATAAGGCACAGTATGGTGGCGGTCGTCGAATAGCAGCACCCTGAAGGAAGCAAAGAGAACAATTAATTTTTTGTAATAATATGGAGGAGATTACCATGGCAAAGATTATAGGAATTGACTTAGGAACAACCAACAGCTGTGTAGCTGTGATGGAGGGCGGACAGCCCACAGTTATCGCCAATACAGAGGGCTCCAGAACCACGCCTTCCGTAGTGGCCTTCACAAAGACCGGCGAGCGTCTGGTTGGAGAGCCGGCCAAGCGCCAGGCAGTGACCAATGCGGATAAGACCATTTCTTCCATCAAGAGAGATATGGGTACTGACAGAGGCCGTGTGATTGATGGAAAGAAATATTCCCCGCAGCAGATTTCCGCGATGATTCTGCAGAAGTTAAAGGCTGATGCGGAGAATTATCTGGGTGAGAAGGTGAGCGAGGCGGTCATCACTGTTCCCGCATATTTCAATGATGCACAGCGTCAGGCCACCAAGGACGCCGGTAAAATTGCAGGTCTGGATGTAAAGAGAATTATTAATGAGCCTACGGCAGCGGCTCTGGCCTATGGTCTGGACAATGAAAAAGAGCAGAAGATCATGGTTTATGACTTGGGTGGCGGTACCTTTGATGTGTCCATTATTGAGATTGGCGACGGCGTCATCGAAGTGCTGGCAACCAACGGCGACACCCATCTGGGCGGAGATGATTTTGATCAGAGACTGATTGACTGGATGGTTTCCGAGTTCAAGAAGACCAATGGCGTTGACCTTTCCAAGGATAAGATGGCTCTGCAGAGGCTGAAGGAAGCTGCTGAAAAGGCCAAGAAGGAGCTTTCCAGCGCGACTACAACCAATATCAACCTGCCATTCATCAGCATGAATTCCGATGGGCCGCTGCACTTTGATGTGAACCTGACCCGTGCAAAATTTGACGAGCTGACAAATGATCTGGTGGAAAAGACTGCGATCCCGGTGAAGAATGCCATGAAGGACGCCGGCCTGACCAATGCTGATCTGGGTCAGGTGCTGTTAGTAGGCGGTTCTACCCGTATTCCCGCTGTGCAGGATAAGGTTCGTCAGCTGACCGGCAAGGAACCCAGCAAGTCCTTGAATCCTGATGAGTGCGTGGCATTGGGCGCTTCCATTCAGGGAGGCAAGCTGGCCGGCGACGCAGGTGCGGGCGAGATTTTACTGCTGGATGTGACTCCGCTGTCTCTGTCCATCGAAACCATGGGCGGTATCGCTACCAGGCTGATCGAGAGAAATACCACCATTCCTACCAGAAAGAGTCAGGTATTCTCCACCGCTGCAGATAATCAGACTGCTGTGGATATCAATGTGGTACAGGGCGAGCGTCAGTTCGCCAGAGACAATAAGTCTCTTGGACAGTTCCGTCTGGACGGCATTCCGCCGGCAATGAGAGGCGTACCGCAGATCGAGGTGACCTTCGACATCGACGCCAACGGCATTGTAAATGTATCCGCCAAGGATCTGGGCACCGGCAAGGAGCAGCACATCACTATCACCGCAGGTTCCAATATGTCCGACGCTGAGATTGACAGAGCCGTGAAGGAAGCTGCTGAGTATGAGGCTCAGGATAAGAAGCGCAAAGAAGCCATCGACACCAGAAATGACGCTGACTCCTTCGTATTCCAGACCGAGAAGGCTTTAAATGAAGTGGGTGATAAGATTTCTGCGGATGAGAAGTCCAAAGTGGAGGCGGATATTGCTGAAGTGAAGGCCATCCTTGACAGAACCGCAAATCAGGAAATGTCTGACGGCGACATTGATGAGCTGAAGGCCGCTAAGGAGAAGCTGATGAACGAAGCTCAGGGCGTGTTCACCAAGATGTATGAAAGTATGCAGGGCGCTCAGGGAGGCGCAGACCCCAATATGGGTGGAGCGGGCCCGGACATGAGCGGCAGCGGCCAGTACAGTGGCGGCAGTAATCCGGATGATGATATTATTGACGGCGATTACAGAGAGGTGTAAAATAAAGAGCCGCAGGGAGCAAAAATTTCGGGAGCCTGGTTAAAGTTCCCGGGAGAAGGATCCTGCAGGGAAGAGCTGAAAAAGCAAAATGATATAAGAAATAAGGAACAGCTTATCCTTCTGTCGTAACAGAGGGATAGGCTGTATCGTGTGTACGCAGATGGTAATTTGTGCAGAGGATGTTTTATGAAGCATTCTGTGTGCGTCAGACATACATTCAGGTATGAACTGCGTTGATGGAGATAGTATATGGCAGAACAAAAACGAGATTATTATGAAGTGCTTGGTGTGGATAAAAGCGCGGACGATGCGGCGTTGAAGAAGGCCTATCGTACCCTTGCCAAGAAATATCATCCGGATATGCATCCCGGTGACAAGGAGGCGGAGGCCAAATTCAAGGAGGCATCTGAGGCTTATGCTGTGCTTTCTGATCCGGAGAAGAGGCGCCAGTATGATCAGTTTGGCCATGCGGCCTTCGATGGCACGGGAGGAGAAGGCGGTTTTGGCGGCTTTGACTTCAGTAACATGGATTTTTCTGACATATTTGGCAGTGATTTCTTTGGCTTTGGAGATATTTTTGGCGGCGGCAGATCGTCCAGAGGCGCCAGGGGCAACGCTCCGCAGCAGGGTGCTAATCTGCGTACCAGTGTGAGGATCACCTTTGATGAAGCTGTTTTTGGCTGCACCAAGCCCATTGAAATGAATGTAAAGGAAGAGTGCAAGAAATGCCACGGTACGGGAGCAAAGCCTGGTACCAGCCCGGAGACCTGCCCAAAGTGCGGCGGCAAGGGGCAGGTGGTATTTACGCAGCAGTCCATGTTTGGAACAGTCAGAAATGTGCAGGCCTGTCCGGACTGCAGGGGCACCGGTAAGATTATCCGCGAGAAATGTCCGGATTGCGGCGGCAGCGGGTATGTATCCATCCGCAAGAAATTTGACGTGGATATCCCGGCAGGTGTGGACAATGGACAGTTCCGACGTCTTACCGGGCAGGGCGAGCCAGGCGTCAACGGAGGCCCCAGAGGAGATATCCTGGTGGAATTTGTGGTGGGACGTCACCCGGTTTTCCAGAGACAGGATATGAATATTTTCTCCACGGTGCCGATTTCCTTCGCGGTAGCGGCGCTGGGCGGCGAGATTATGATTGATACGGTGGACGGTAAGGTGATCTACGAGGTTAAGCCGGGCACCCAGACGGATACCAAAATTCGCCTGCGTGGCAAGGGTGTTCCCTCAGTGAGAAATAAGGATACCAGAGGCGACCATTATGTGACGCTGGTGGTACAGACGCCTGATAAGCTGTCTCATGAGGCGAAGGAGGCTCTGCGTAAGTTTGATGAGCTGACGGGGGATTCTCTGAACGCGGCTTCCCGCAGTGAAGGAAGCGAAGAGGCATCCAGAGATAAAAAAGGAAAGTTCTGGAAGAAGCTTTAAAGTAAAATAGAAGATGAAAGGGCAGCCATGATTTTAGCTGCCCTTTTTCAGGGTAAAGGAAGGATTTTGAAATGAATAAAGCAACACAAAAGGGAAAAGAGATCATCAGGGAAATCCTGAGCCACAAAATCAGAATAGTGGTCGGTATAGTATCATTTCTTGCTTTATTTGTTCTTTCCATATACTTTTTATATGAAGGAGAAATTAACAAAAGAATGATGATATCCACATTCCTTTGTCTGGTGGTGGGCTTTTTTATCATCTGTCCAAGGCTGAGAGACTGGCGAATATCCCTGGTGACTACTGCGTGTTATCTTAGTGTTGTTCCCGGGAAGATGTTTGATAGAATTGAATTACCGGTTCATGACCTTTCCAACCTTCGAGGAGGCGCGGAATTAGCAAACATATTGATTATTTTGCTTATTTTCGCTGTGTTGCTGCTGATCTTTCAGCGGTCAGGTCTGGCGTTGTCAGTGGGGGGTGTCTGATTCTGATACTATGTATTGCCAATTATTTTGTGGCTCTTTACAGAAACAGCTTCTTAAGCATCAACGATATTATGGCGGTCGGAACTGCCGCCACTGTGATTCAAAGCTATGACCTTATTCCAAGTGCTGAGCTTTGGTATACAATTCTCTATTTTTTTACTTTTATCGTAGTTGGTTTTTGGTGCGATATTCCACTGAAGGGGAAATGGTATCATGTTACGGTGTCCGCGGTTAGTATTGCCTATTGCGTATTTTTTTACTGCTTCTGGAATTTTACGGATTATCGGGAGGAGCATAACCTGTATACAGTGCAGTATGCTCCATATGCCAGTCAACTATATCTGGGATATCTATTGACTTTTGGAGTGGATATTCAGGAAAATATTGATGCCGGTGTTCCATCAGGTTATTCAGAGGAGAAGCTCATGGAAATCGGAAAATGGGCGGAGGAAAATTATAAGAATGAGGATAGTGAGAAAGATGAGATCACCCCGAACGTAATTCTGATCATGAATGAATCATGGGGGGATCTGAGTGTCCTTGGAAATATAGCGACGACGGAGTCTGTTATGCCGTTTGTGGATTCTTTGGAGGAGAACACTTTGAAAGGCTATCTTTATGTGAATATTCTGGGTGGGTTGACGGCAAATACGGAGTTTGAGGTTTTAACTGGAGATACAGTATCTTTTATGACAGTAACGGCAGTTCCTTACCAGACCGGGCAGTTGGATCATGATATTATGGCGCTCCCGGTGGTCTTTGAGGAGCAGGGATACCAGACTATGGCTATGCATCCCAATGTTGCAGCTTCTTGGAACAGAGGAGAGGCCTATGAATATCTTGGCTTTGAAAGCTTTATTGATGCTGATCAGTTCCAGACAGAGTATATGTATGTACGATCTTTTTTATCGGATGAATGTAATTACAATGAGATTATCTGGCAGTATGAAAACAGAATTTCTGATTCGCCATTGTTTTTATTTAATGTGACCATTCAGAATCATGGAAGTTATTACAGTGGCGACATGGAGGAGATGAGTATTGGACTTACGGAATTTGGTCAGATTGCCAGAGAGGATTGGGGAGACACAGACACGCTGGAAACCTATTTAAATCTTCTAAAAATTTCCGATGACGCGTTTCAGAAATTAATTGAGTATTTTTCAAATGTGGATGAACCCACGATTATCTGTATGTTTGGCGATCACCAGCCATTATTTAACGACCATATTTATGACGTTTTATATGCGGGACAGAATTTGACTGAAGAGGAGCAGAATGCTCTGAAATATATTGTTCCTTATCTGGTGTGGACCAACTATGATGCAGAGCTGACAGATTATGGTGATTTTAGTGCAAACTATCTTGGAGCTGTCATAGCGAATTATGCGGGGCTGGAATTGCCTTCCTACTACAAATATTTATTGCTCATGATGGAGGAATATCCGGAAATTTCCTTCCGGAACATGGATGAGATTGAAGAGGAAGAGATGATTCAGAATTATAAGTTCTTACAGTACAATCATTTAACAGATGAGAATTATCTTGCAGAATTATTTTCTGTAAAATAAAAGTTACTGTGTATAGTGCATATAGAATAACAGGAGAAAACAGAAATGAAATGGATAAAATTTAAAATAAAAACCACCACTGAAGCGGAGGATATTCTCATCTCTGCACTCTGCGATCTGGGCTTTGAGGGAGCGCAGATTGAGGACAAGGTGCCGCTGACGGTGCTGGAAAAGGAGCAGATGTTTGTGGACATTCTGCCGGAGGGGCCGGATCATGATGGTATAGCTTACCTGAGCTTGTTTGTGGAGGA
>JAJQID010000228.1 GCA_021199405.1 Lachnospiraceae bacterium | reverse complement strand
GTTATAAGGAGGAAATAATATGGGCAGAAGTGGAGGCGGCGGAGGCGGTGGCTTCAGCGGAGGCGGCCGCGGTATGGGCGGTCACAGCGGAGGCGGCAGAAGCGGCGGAGGCGGCTTTGGAGGCAGCAGCGGCAGAAGCGGAAGCGGAGGCTTCGGCGGCAGCAGCAGAAGTGGTCTGGGCGGCAGCGGCAGGAGCGGCGGTTATGGTACCGGAGGAAGAAGCGGAATGGGAGGAGCAGCGCCCAGAGGCGGTCCGGGAGGTACCATGGGAGGACCTGCAAGAGGACCCCGTCCGCCCAGAAGGCCGAGAAGGAGATGGTTCTTTTTCGGCCCCAGATATTATGGAGACGGAACTCGCAGGGGTGGCGGCTGTCTTGGCTCATCCCTGCTCTGGATTATTGCGATATTGCTGATTATTTCCGTCCTGTTTAACAGTTTTGGGCGCAGCTATGGAAATGTGTCTACCGGCGCCACATCCACGGCCAATGTTACCACATCCACCATTGAGCGGGAAAAGCTGGATCTGGATCTGAACCTGACTGCCGGCTACTATACCGATGAAGCGGGCTGGATCAATAATTCCAGTCAGCTGGAGAGCGGCCTGATCAGCTTTTACAATGATACGGGCATTGCCCCCTACGTTTACATTATCAACAATATTGACGGCAATTATAATCCCACGACAGAGGAGCTGGAGGCCTTTGCCGAGGAGCAGTATGAGGCTCTTTTCACCGATCAGGGGCATATTCTCCTGGTGTTCTGGGATTACGGCGGATATTATGAGTATACCCTGTGGCTGGGCGCCCAGACCGGTACGATCATGGATTCCGAGGCCTGCGATATTCTGTTTGATTATCTGGACTATTATTATTATGAGGCGGATACGGACGAGCATTTCTTTTCCTACGCTTTTGAGGATGCGGGGGAGCGGATTATGACAGTGACCACACCGGCCTGGGTAAGGGCTGTGAGGGCAGTGGCGGTTGTGGTGATTGTGCTTGCAGGCGTGGGCGTTGTTGTGCTATTATACAAATGGTGGCAGAAATCCAAGGAAAAGAAGGCCGAGGAGGAAAAGCGGGCGCAGGATATCCTGAATACGCCTCTCCATAAATTCGGAGATACCGAAGCCGAGGATCTGGCAAAGAAATATGAAGACACACAGAATAATAAACCACAGGGAGGTGTATAGCAGATGAGCATTTTATCGAGATTCAATGACATCATCAAGTCCAATATCAACGCGATCCTGGACAAGTATGAGGATCCGTCCAAGCTGGTGGATCAGTATCTGATCGATCTGACCAAGGATCTGGCGGAGGTCAAGGAGGAGACCGCCACCGTTATGGCGGAGGAGAAACGCTGTAAGAAGGCGCTGGATGAAAATCAGAAGGAGATGGACAAATATGTCCAGCTGGCCAGAAAGGCTCTGGAAGCCGGTAATGAGGAGGACGCCAGAGTGTTCCTCGCTTCCAAGCAGAAGCTGGCGGCCCAGCAGGAGAGCTTACAGGCCTCCTACGATGCGGCGAAGCTGAATTCTCAGAAGATGCGTCAGCTCCATGACAAGCTGACGGACGATATCCAGACTTTAAAGACCCGCAAGGAGTCCATTAAGTCCAAGGTCAGCGTAGCGAAGACCCAGGAGAAGGTCAATAAGTATGCAGAATCCGCTGACAAGTACAACAGCACTCTGGGCGCGTTCTCCCGCATGGAGGAGAAAGCGGATCAGATGCTCAATAAGGCCACTGCCATGGGCGAGCTGAACGAGGCGGCGGGCTATGACAAGGCCGCGGAGCTGGAGAAGAAATACAAGTTTGATGAGCACAGCGCGTCCGTGGAGTCGGATCTGGCGGCTCTGAAGGAGGAGCTGGGGCTGTAGGCCGGTGACGGGAAGTAGTATTCAATCAAAAAAGTAAGAAAAAACGCGATTAGGTCGATATATCGTCCGAATCGCGTTTTTTATTGTGCTATACTGTCAATAACGAGAAGGAGATAACGTTATTTCCGCATGGCAGCCCGCTTGCGCAGGGTGGGATCGAGGATTTTCTTCCGGATCCGCAAGCTCTTTGGGGTAACCTCCAGATATTCGTCGGTGTCGATGAAATCCAGACACTGCTCCAGGCTCATTTCCTTTTTGGGGGTCAGGTGCAGGGCTTCATCTGCGGAGGAGGAACGGGTGTTGGTCAGGTGCTTTGTCTTGCACACGTTGATCTCAATATCTTCACCCTTGCCGGATTCACCGATCACCATGCCGGAGTAGACCTTTTCGCCGGGGCCGATGAAGAGGGCGCCCCGCTCCTGGGCGTTAAACAGTCCATAAGTGACGGCCTCGCCTGCTTCAAAGGCGATGAGGGAGCCCTGATGACGGTAATTGATCTCTCCCTTGAAGGGCTCGTAGCCGTTGAAAATGGTATTCAGAATGCCGTTGCCCTTGGTATCGGTCATGAAATCTCCGCGGTAGCCGATCAGACCTCTGGAGGGGATGGAGAATTCCAGCCTTGTGTAGCCGCCGGTGGCCTGGCCCATATTTAAGAGCTCGCCTCTGCGCTGTGACAGCTTCTCGATGACAACTCCGGAGAATTCCTCCGGCACATCGATGTAGGCCAGCTCCATGGGCTCCAGCTTATGGCCCTGTTCATCGGTTTTGTACAGGACCTCGGCCTTGCTGACGGCGAACTCGTAGCCCTCCCGGCGCATGGTCTCGATCAGCACGGACAGATGGAGCTCGCCCCGGCCGGAGACCTTGAAGGAATCGGTGGATTCGGTTTCCTCCACCCGAAGGGAAACGTCGGTGTTCAGTTCCCGGAACAGGCGGTCGCGGATGTGGCGGCTGGTCACATATTTGCCTTCCATACCTGCCAGAGGAGAGTCGTTGACTACAAAGTGCATGGCGATGGTGGGCTCGGAAATCTTCTGGAAGGGGATGGGAGCCACCGCGTCCGGAGAGCAGAGGGTGTCGCCGATGTGGATGTCCGTGATGCCGGAGATGGCCACAATGGAGCCGATTTCGGCCTCCTTTACCTCTACCTTATTCAGACCGTCGAACTCATAGAGCTTGCTGACCTTGACCTTTTTTTGCTTGTCAGGTTCATGATGGTTGACGATGACCACCTCCTGGTTGACGGCAATTTTGCCGTTGTCCACCTTGCCCACGCCGATGCGGCCCACGTATTCATTATAATCGATGGTGGAGATCAGCACCTGGGTGCCGGCATCCGGGTCGCCCTCGGGAGCAGGGATAGAGTGAATGATGGTTTCAAAGAGCGGCGTCATGTCCTTTCCCGGATCATCCGGATTCAGGGAGGCCACGCCCCGCTTGGCGGAGGCAAAGACAAAGGGGCACTCCAGCTGTTCATCATTGGCGTCCAGGTCCATCAGCAGTTCGAGCACCTCGTCCACCACCTCCTTGGGGCGGGCTTCCGGACGGTCGATCTTATTGATGCAGACCACTACGGCCAGATTCAGCTCCAGTGCCTTACTTAAGACAAAGCGCGTCTGAGGCATGGGTCCCTCGAAGGCGTCCACCACCAGAATGACGCCGTTTACCATTTTTAAAACCCGTTCCACCTCGCCTCCGAAGTCGGCGTGGCCGGGAGTATCTACAATATTGATCTTGTATCCCTGATAGGTGACGGCTGTGTTTTTTGACAGAATGGTGATGCCGCGTTCCCGTTCCAGGTCGTTGGAGTCCATGACCCGTTCCGCCACCTCTTGGCCGGCACGGAACACACCGGACTGCTTTAAGAGCTCGTCCACAAGAGTGGTTTTACCATGGTCTACATGGGCAATGATAGCTACGTTTCGGATGTTATCTCTTTTTTGCTTCATAAAACCTCCCAATTTCCAAAAGAGAAGATATTTTAACATAAAAAAATGTACTGATTTACATAAGCAGAAATCAAACTTTTACAGTATACCATCATTATGAAAAGTGTGCAAGAAAGTTTCCCGAAAAATACAAAAGAGGACATCTGTTCCGGGAAAATACGGCAGATAGGGGAAAAAGCGGGGTCGAAAAACAACGATGGGTTTCGCTTCTATTTCCAAAATGGATGTAGTAGAATTTATCATGCGCCGAAAATGTTACTATTCACAGCCAGCTTGAGATGTATAACCAGGATCGTCAAGCTTGCTTGTAAGAGACTGATTATACATCTCAAGGGTGACTGAGAATCAGTCACTTCCCCCACATAAGCAAAAAGATGAGCAGCGATTTTTGCTGCGTCGGCCAGCTTGCTGGACGCTTTTGCGCATGTGAGGGATGGCTGTGAATAATAATAAATCAAAAATCGGCCAAAGCAAAACAGGCAGCCAGTGTAAGAAAGGGGAAATACACGATGACAGAAAAAGGATTGGACAATAATCAGGTAACCGTCATGGGGCGGGTGGTCAGCACATTCACCTACAACCATGAAATTTATGGGGAAGGCTTTTATATGGTGGAGCTGTGCGTGGAGCGGCTCAGTGAATCCAGCGACACCATTCCGGTCATGATCTCGGAGCGCCTTATCGATGTCAGTCAGGATTACCGGGGGAGGCTTTTGAAGGTGCAGGGGCAGTTCCGCTCCTATAACCGCCACGATGAGAGGAAAAACAGGCTGGTTCTGAGCGTTTTTGCCAGGGAGGCGGAGTTTGTGGAGCAGATGGAGGAGAGCAGCCGCACCAACGCGATTTATCTGGACGGCTACATCTGCAAGGAGCCGGTGTACCGCAAAACGCCGCTGGGACGGGAGATCGCGGATCTTCTGCTGGCGGTCAACAGACCCTATGGAAAGAGCGATTACATACCCTGCATCAGCTGGGGGCGCAACGCCCGCTACGCCGGAACCTTTCAGGTGGGGGACCGGGTGGCTGTCTGGGGGCGAATCCAGAGCCGGGAGTATATGAAGAAGCTGGATGAGGAGCATACGGAGAAGAGGATTGCCTACGAGGTGAGCGTGAGCAAGATGGAGGTGCTCAGCGGAGGAGTGGAGGCCGTGGCATTAGCAAATGAGTCGCACGGAAACGTATAAACTGGTTCGCTCATGCTGCGCTAACCGCTCCGATGAGCCTATGGGCGTGATAATCGTGTTCAGCAAGGGCTTCCACGATTATCAATAGTCTCATCTGCGCAGCGCAGAAATCGCTCGCCAGTTTATACGTTTCCGTGCTCTGTATTGCAGTTCATCAGTAATTGTGAAGCATTTGCAGAATGCATTCGAATAGCTGTGAGCAACGGCTATTCGAAGAGAACTTTAAATCCCTGGGTTGACACCTGTTTTACAGAATGATAGAATGAAAGCCGTAAGAAAGTTCATATATTATTTGATATATATGGGCAAAAAGGCGTTTTTGGGCTGCGGAAGGCCGTAAATAACACATATTATTATTTTGGAGGCAGGATTATGTCGATATTTAAGGGAGCAGGTGTGGCGATCATCACTCCGTTCCACGAGGACGGCAGCGTTGATTATGAGAGCTTTGCCAGGCTGATCGAGTTCCAGATTGCGAACGGCACAGACGCCATTATCGTCTGCGGAACCACCGGTGAGGCCAGTACGCTGAGCCATGAGGAGCATCTTGATGTGGTCGGTTTCTGTATCAAACAGGTGGCGGGCAGGATCCCGGTGGTAGCGGGAACCGGCTCCAACTGTACGGAGACGGCGGTATACCTGTCTCAGGAGGCGGAGAAGCTGGGAGCGGACGGTGTCCTCCTGGTCAGTCCTTATTATAATAAGGCTACCCAGAATGGTCTGTACACTCATTTTAAGACGATCGCGGACAGCATCCATATTCCGGTGATTTTGTACAATATTCAGGGACGCACCGGCGTCAATATCGCGCCGGCCACCATCGCCAGACTGTTCCATGATGTGGACAATATTGTGGCGGTGAAGGAAGCCAGCGGCAATATTTCTCAGGTGGCTCATATCGCACAGCTGACGGATGGACAGATGGATATTTATTCCGGCAATGACGATCAGATCGTCCCCATTCTTTCTCTGGGAGGCAAGGGCGTGATCTCTGTCCTGAGCAACATTGCTCCGAAGCAGACACACGATATCTGTCAGCTTTATTTTGACGGGAAGGTGGAGGAGAGCGCCAGGGAACAGCTTCGCGCTCTGCCGTTAGTCGATGCGCTTTTCTGCGAAGTCAATCCCATTCCTGTCAAGAGCGCGGCCAGCTATCTTGGCTATGGCAAGAATGAGCTGAGACTACCCATGACTGTCATGGAGGAGCCCAATCAGGAGCGGCTGAAGAAGGCGATGATTGAGTACGGAATCGAGGGAATGGCATGATCAGGATCATAATGCACGGCTGCAACGGCCGGATGGGTCAGTTTATCACCAGCCTTGCCGCGCAGGAGGAAGCCATGGAGATTGTGGCGGGCGTGGATGTCGCCGGGGAGCAGAAAAACGGCTATCCGGTGTTTACGGGAATCGCCGACTGTGATGTGGCGGCGGATGTGGTTATTGATTTCTCCAATGCTTCCGCAGTGGACGGACTGCTGGATTACTGCGGGGCAAAGAAGCTTCCCTGTGTGCTCTGCACCACAGGCTTAAGCGAGGCGCAGCTTGCAAAGGTGGAGGAGGCGGCCAGAGAGACGGCGATCCTGAGAAGCGCCAATATGTCTGTGGGCATCAATCTGCTGTTGCAGCTGTTAAAGGA
>JAJQID010000279.1 GCA_021199405.1 Lachnospiraceae bacterium | reverse complement strand
AAAAATATAAGGATCACGGCACGATTCTGGAAAAGGTCGAGGACGAAAGGGAGCTGATTACACCATGAGAGACCCGTTAAGTAAGACCGTGGTGGAGATTAAGCCCTCCGGTATCAGAAAATTTTTTGACATTGTAAGCGAGATGAAGGACGCCATCTCTTTGGGAGTGGGAGAGCCGGACTTTGATACACCCTGGCATATCCGGGAGGAGGGAATTTATTCTCTGGAAAAGGGGCGTACCTTTTATACCTCCAACGCGGGCTTAAAGGAGCTGAAGCAGGAGATTGCCAGATATCATAAGCGGCACAATAACGTAAGCTATGATTACAATCATCAGGTTCTTGTGACGGTTGGAGGATCGGAAGCCATCGATATTGGCCTGCGGGCCATGTGCGAGCCGGGGGATGAGGTGCTGATTCCTCAGCCCAGCTATGTCTCCTATGAACCCTGCGCCATTCTGGCCGGAGCAAAGCCGGTGATCATCGACCTGAAGGCGGAGAACGAATTCCGGCTGACACCTCAGCAGCTGGAGGAGAAGATCACGGAGAAGACGAAAATTCTGATTCTTCCCTTCCCCAATAATCCGACCGGGGCGATCATGGAGAGGGCGGATCTGGAGGCCATTGCCAAAGTGATTGAGGCTCATGATCTGTATGTAATCAGCGATGAAATTTATGCGGCTCTGACCTATAAGGATAAGCATGTGTCTATTGTGGAAATCCCCGGCATGTATGAGAGAACGGTGCTGATTAACGGCTTTTCCAAGGCCTTTGCCATGACCGGCTGGCGTCTGGGCTATGCCTGCGGACCAGCGCCCATTATTGAGCAGATGACCAAGATTCATCAGTTTGCCATTATGTGCGCGCCCACCACCAGTCAGTACGCGGCGGTGGAAGCTTTGAGAAACGGGGACGATGATGTGGAGGAGATGCGCATGGCTTACAACCAGCGCAGACGCTATCTGTTACATACCTTTCAGGAAATAGGGCTGGAATGCTTTGAGCCTTATGGAGCCTTTTATGTATTTCCCTGTATTAAGGAATTCGGCATGACCAGCGATGAGTTTGCCACCAGATTTCTGGAGGAGGAGAAGGTAGCTGTGGTACCGGGCACGGCCTTCGGCGATTCTGGAGAAGGCTTTATCCGTATTTCCTATGCGTACTCACTGGAGAATCTGAAGGTAGCCATCAGCAGGCTGGGGCATTTTATTGAAAGGCTTCGGGAAGAACAGAAAGAAAAGGCATAATGATGAAATGATCTTCTGGCGGCTGCGGAAATGGCCGCCAGTTTCGTTGTGCGCAAAAAGCGTATGATGAAAGGAAGGGTGAACTATAAGCATGCATATTATCTTACATCAGCCGGAGATTCCGCAGAATACCGGCAACATTGGCCGCACCTGTGTGGCCGCCGGCACCAGCCTTCATTTAATCGAGCCTCTGGGCTTTCGCCTGGATGAAAAACAGCTGAAGCGGGCGGGTATGGATTACTGGGAGCAGCTGGAGGTACATCGTTATATGAACTTTCAGGAATTTATCGAAAAACATCCGGACGCAAAAATCTGGTATGCCACCACGAAAGCTCATCAATCCTATACTGAGGTGAAATTTGAACCGGACGACTATATCATGTTTGGAAAGGAAAGCGCCGGTATTCCGGAGGAGATTCTGGTGGAACATGAGGAAAGCTGCATCCGGATCCCCATGCTCCCTCAGATTCGCTCCCTGAATCTGTCCAACTCTGTGGCCATCGTGCTCTACGAGGCGCTGCGTCAGCAGGGCTTCGCTGATCTGGAAGCCAGGGGAAATCTGCACAGACTTAAGTGGAAGGAGTAGGATCTTACATTCTTAAGATGAAGTCAAAATGCCCTACTCCTCCTCCGCCACCGGCAGCGTAAATACAAACTCTGTTCCTGCCCCCAGCGTGCTGATCACATTGATGTGTTCCCCGTGAGACCGGATGATTTCCTTCGTAATAGAAAGCCCCAGTCCGGTCCCTTTCTTGTCCTTGCCCCGGGAGTTGTCGGATTTATAAAACCGTTCCCAGACCAGACTCAGCTCCTCCTTGGGAATTCCGATTCCGTAATCCTTGACGGAGACATAAAGCTTATTTTTTTTCTCCGTGGCTTCGATCTGGATTTTGGAATGACTGTGGCTGAATTTGATGGCGTTGTCCAGCAGGTTGTAGAGCACCTGCTGAATTTTTTCCATATCGGCGTTGACATACAGCTCTTCGCCGGTCAGAATCAGCTGTAATCGAATGTCCTTTTGAGTACAGGTGCCTTCAAAGGAAGCGGCCACATTCCGGATCACCGCGTTGATATCAAAATCTGTGCGCTCTAAAAGCATCCCTTTCGTATTCAGATTATTCAGCTGTAAAAGGGAATTGGTCAGTTTGGTCAGACGCTGGGTTTCATTGAGAACGATCTGGATGTATTTTTCGTGAAGCTCCGGAGGAATGGTGCCGTCCAGCATGGCCTGCAGATAGCCCTGAATGGAGGTCAGGGGAGAACGAAAATCGTGGCTGACATTGGCAATGAACTTTTTCTGGTCGTCCTCCGAGCGGGCAATTTCTCCGGCCATATAGGAAAGAATGCTGGCCAGATACCCCAGCTCATCGTTGCTTTCCGGCTGAAGCTCATAGTGGTAATTACCGGAAGCGTACTGCTCTGTGGCAATCGTAATCCTGCGCAGCGGAATATAGACGAAGAAGGTAAAAAAGAGAAGAATGATCAGGGAAAGAGCCAGCAAAATCGCGAATATCATAAACATAAAGCCCTGAATGTCGTTGTAGCTCTGTACAATATTGGAATAAGGATAATGGATCACCACGTAGCCGTTGA
This sequence comes from Lachnospiraceae bacterium, assembly GCA_021199405.1. Lineage (GTDB taxonomy): Bacteria > Bacillota > Clostridia > Lachnospirales > Lachnospiraceae > RGIG6307. The sequence continues at coordinate 20,744 of JAJQID010000279.1, read as the reverse complement.
TCTGGTAATTATTCTCGGTGGTGATGGGCGCCAGTACGCTGAGCTGTTCTTCCTCAAAATAATCAAAAAAGGTGCCTGTGGTATAATAATTCCCGGCCAGGGACGAGGTGTCGAAATTTTCCACGATAATCACATCGTCTACATCCAGAACCAGGGAGGAGTTGAGCACCATGCGTCCGCTGGGGTTTAATATCCAGATCTCAGCACTGGAAAAGGCGGAGAAGGTGTCCAGCTGCGATTTGACGCTCTCTAAGGAAACCTCGCTGGTGTAGAGCTTGGAGGCGTAGGTGTCGGCGATCATGGTGGCTTCCTGATACAGGGCATAGGCCTGTTTTTTTTCGAAATAACGGGTCAGTACCTCCGGCATAAAGAAGGAAATGGCCAGATAGCCGAATACGCCGTATATCACATATCCCAACAAAAAATTCCAGTAGATGCTGCGTCGTCTCATAGTACCTCCCGCATGAAATTATTGTTTGGTCTCAAATTTATAGCCAATTCCCCAGATGGTGGCGATTCTCCAGTTTGGGTGATCCTTGATTTTTTCCCGCAGACGTTTGATATGGACGTCCACCGTCCGGGTATCGCCCATGTACTCATAGCCCCAGATCTGGTCAAGCAGCTGCTCTCTGGTGAACACGTGATTGGGAGAGGAAGCCAGGAAATAGAGCAGCTCCAGCTCCTTGGGCGGCATATCGATGTTGGAGCCCATGTAGGTGACGGAATAGTTGGTCAGGCTGACGGTCAGGTCAGGATAGGACACTGCCTTGACATCGGCCTCGGGCTCCTCCTTCAGCACAGGCTTGCAGCGGCGCAACACTGCCTTGACCCGGGCCACCAGCTCCTTGGAATCAAAGGGCTTTTCCATGTAATCATCAGCTCCCAGCTCCAGCCCCAGCACTTTGTCGAAAACCTCTCCTTTGGCGGAGAGCATGATGATCGGCGTGGAGGAGACAGCCCGGATTTCCCGGCAGACCTGATAGCCGTCGATGCCGGGAAGCATCAGATCCAGTAAAATCAGATCCGGGCGAAAGGTCCTATGGGCGGCCAGGGCACTTTCCCCATCGCCGGCGATCTGGGTGTCAAAGCATTCTTTCGTGAGATAAAGACTGATCAGCTCCGCAATATTCTGGTCATCATCCACGATTAAAATTTTCTGTTTTGTGGTCATATTGTTCTCCTGTTTTCGGTACCTGTTTGCCGCCGTCAGGCCGGAAGGCTTTTGCAACAGTTCCTTAGCCCGGCGGCTCTGATAAAAAGCTCTGGGTAGCTTATCGGAATTCCGCGATGGTTACGCCGGAATCTCCCTCCCCGGCTTCTCCCAGCCGGTAGGATATAATATAAGAGGTGCGTTTCAGGTGCTGATGCACCGCGTTTCTCAGCGCGCCGGTTCCCTTGCCGTGGACAATGCGCACACTTTGTAAATGAGAAAGGTAGGCGTCGTCCAGATATTTGTCCAGTCTGGAGATCGCTTCGTCCACTGTACATCCCAACAGATTGATTTCCGGAGAGACGGACAGGGATTTGGAGACCCGGATGGAGCTGGCGCCGCTTTTTTGCGGGCGCGCTGTCGTGGCGGGTTCTTCTTTGGCTAATACCAGATCTTTGATATTGACCTGGGTCTGCAAAATACCGCACTGAATAAACAGGTTGCCCTTTTTGTCCGGCAGAGAATAGACAGTGCCGGATAAACCGCTGGAAATAACCCGGATCGGGGTGCCCAGCTGAATGTCTTTCGTTGTCAGAGGACGGTCAGCGGCGTCAGGCTTTTGGCTTTTTACAGCCAGCTTTTCATTTTGACGGTCAATTTTTTCACGCAGCTTCTGCCGCTGCTTTTCCAGATCTCCCACAGTGGTGGACCGGGATCTGTTCATTTCCCGGATGGTCTCATCGGCGGTATCCTTGGCCTCCTGCAAAATGGCCCGGGCCTGTTCATTGGCTTCCCTTAAAATTTTGTCTTTCGAGGCGTCCAGTTTTGCCTGTTTGGCGTCCAGCTGATCCTTCAATGCCTTGATTTCCGCCTTGCAGGTCTGGATTTCCTTCTGATCCCGCTCCAGATCCCTGCGGCTCTGTTCCAGATTGGAAATGACATCTTCAAAGCTTTCCTTTTCCGAGCTGATCTGTTCTTTGGCCGCATCAATGATCTTCTGAGGCAGTCCCAGGCGACGGGAGATGGCGAAAGCATTGCTCTTGCCGGGGATGCCGATGAGCAGGCGATAGGTGGGCCTGAGGCTGGCCACGTCAAACTCGCAGCTGGCATTTTCCACGAAAGGGGTGGAAAGAGCGTAAAGCTTCAGCTCGCTGTAGTGAGTGGTGGCCATGGTGCGGATCCCCCGGTCATGGAGATAATTTAAAATGGCGATGGCCAGGGCCGCTCCCTCGGTGGGATCGGTGCCTGCTCCCAGCTCATCGAACAGGCACAGGCTGTCTGCATCCGCGTATTTTAATATGGAAACAATATTGGTCATGTGGGAGGAGAAGGTGCTCAGGCTCTGCTCGATGCTCTGCTCATCCCCGATATCTGCGTATACTTTGGTAAATAAACCCAGCTCGGAACGGTCCAGAGCCGGAATGTGCAGTCCTGCCTGTCCCATCAGGGTGAACAGTCCCACGGTTTTCAGGGAGACGGTTTTGCCGCCGGTGTTGGGGCCGGTGATGATCAGCAGGTCGAAGTCCTGCCCCAGGCTGATGTCAATGGGAACCACCGTCTTTTTGTCAAGCAGGGGATGTCGGCCGCTTCGGATGCGGATAGAATGCTCCGTGTTAAATAAGGGACGGGTGGCGTTCATATCCATGGCCAGAAGGGCTTTGGCGAAAATAAAATCAAGCAGAGTCAGAAGCTTCTGATTTTGCAGAAGCTCCGCAGTGTATGCGCCGGCCTGGGCGCTGAGATCGGCAAGAATAGCGTGAATCTCCTCCTGCTCCTGAAGCTCCAGCTCCCGGATCTGGTTATTGAAGGATACGACGGCAGCAGGCTCAATGAAAAAGGTGGAGCCGGTGGCGGACTGGTCGTGAACCATGCCGGAGACCTGTCCCTTATATTCCGCCTTCACAGGCAGGCAGTAGCGGTTGTCACGCATGGTAATGACCGCATCCTGCAGCATACCCCGCATGGGACCGTTGACCATGTTGTTTAACTGGGTGTGAATCCGCTCCGTGGTGAGCCGGATCTGGCGGCGGATGTGCTTTAATGCGGAGGAGGCATCGTCGGAGATCTCATCCTCGGAGAGAATACACCGGCGGATTTCTGAGGAAAGCTGTGGCAGAGGCTGCAGCCCCTCGAACAGCTCCGTCAGAGAATCATCAGGGGCGTCCTCCTTTGTCTTTTTGCCGTAGCTTTTGACCCTGGCCGCGTTTTCCAGCATTCCGGCGATGCCTAAAAGCTCCGGGATGGAAAGGGTGCTGCCAACTTCCAGAGACCTGACGGCAAAGCCCAGATCCCGGTTGCTGCCAAAGGAAATTTTGCCCTGGGCAAACAGGCGGGCTAATGCATCCGCGGTTTGCTCCTGTGTTTTGTTGACAGTCTCCAGGTCATCCGAGGGCATCAGCGCCTGGCACATAGCCTTGCCGGGAGCGGAGCCTGCCCGTTCGGAGAGCATGGCGATGATTTTGGGATATTCTAAAATTTGCAGTCCTTTTTTATTCATGATATTCTCCGGAAAGTGTTTCCTACAGTATGTTGTTGGGGTCAAAAGTATTTGCCCCATATGATACCCCGGATTTCTTCGCGCTTTGCGCTCCCGAAATCCTCAAAACATTCGAAATCCTACCCGTAGGGCATGCTTTGCAGCTCATTTTTCTTCGAAAAATGGCTACTTTCTCATGTTTTGGCGGGTCGCAAAGTCAGTAATTGGAACGCTAGCGTTCCATTACTGACCTTTCGACCCTGATATCATACAGTATAACATGATTTTGGAACGCTTGAAACCCCCAGGAAAGGAAATTTTGCTGGTTGAATATCCCGGGAATCCATGATTTGGAGAGTATGAGAGGTACAATAATCTGTCGATTTCTATTTACAATTTCGTGATCTTGATGTAAAATAGAAAAAATTTAAAGGAGATTGCTGTAGAAATGATAGAGATTCAAAATCTGGAGGAGCGGCAGGACGGTACAGTCGCTTTTGAAATTAAGGAAGACGGAGCACAGTGGAAGGAAGCGTTAAACCGTGTATCCGAAGCCATGCAGAAGCAGAAGCCGGTTCAGGGATATCGTCCGGGAAATGCACCGCTTTCGATTGCATATAATACATACGGACAGCCGATGATTGATCAGGCTGTCAATGAGTTTTTGTCTGAGGCGATTAAGCAGGTATGCGGGGAGCATGATTATTTTCAGCTGACCAAGCCGGATATCAATATTACAACGGCAGATCTGTCGACGCTCTGTGCTTCCGTGAGCATGGTGATCTATCCGAAAGTCGCTGATTTTGACTATACAGGGCTTGAGGTGGAGAAGCCGGTAAAGACGGTTTCAGAGACGGAAATCGATGAAGCGGTAAAGCTGTATATGAAGGGACATCCCTGGGTGCATGAGGTTGAGAGAGAAGCGCGCATGGGAGATACGGCTGAGGTGAGCTTTGACGGAACCTGCAACGGGGAGCCGTTTGAGTTCAATCATTGCGACAAGAGACGTTTCAAGATGGGAAGCGGAGCTTTATTTGCCGGTCTGGATGAAGCGCTGGAGGGTCATAAGGCCGGGGAGGAGCTGGATCTGAGCCTGACCATGCCGGAGACGTTTCAGCGGAAGGCACTTCGAGGCAAAACGCTGGATCTCCATGTCTGTCTGCGCGGTGTCTATGTGCGTGAAATTCGGGAGTGCACGGATGAGTTTGTGAAGGAGAATGTGAAGGGGGCGGAGACAGTGGCGGAGTTCCGCGAGCTGCAGCGAACCAGGCTTCAGAAGAGCAATGACGCGAGAAGCGAGCGCGCATTTGACCGGAATCTCCAGAGAAAGCTGTCCTCGCTCGTCACCTGTCCGGTTCCCGCCTCCATGCTCGAGGTCAGCATAGATGGCTTTGTACGCTCGCTGGCACAGTTTGCAGCGCAGCAACGCAAGAAGATGCAGCAGGTTCTGGAGGAACGCCACCAGACGCTGGATGACTTCAAGAAGGAGGTTACTCCTGTTGCGGATCTGCAGGTGCGTGTATCGATTGCTCTGGATTATATTCTGCGTAAGGAGAAGCTGGAGGTTTCCCAGGAGGCCATTGATAAGAAGGTAAAGAATTTTATGACCAACTCCAAGCTTCCCTATGAAACCGCCCTGAAGTATATGGGCGGGGTGGAGAACGTGACGGAGAAGCTGCAGCAGGAACAGGCTTACAATTTTGTAAGGGAGCATTGCAGGGTCATAGAGGTTGAGGTTGACAGTATTCCCACTGGATGGTGATGGAAAGTAAAAATGCGGAAAGCTCTGTTCCACCTTACGGATGGGCAGCTTTTATATAAAATATCCGGTCATTCCGGGAGAAAGGAGGGAAGTCTGGAGGATGAAGATAGGTGGGTTGGAACTTATCGTCGTCCTGGTCATCGCAATTCTGGTGATTGGTCCTGAGCGCACGATTATTCTGGCGCGTAAGGCGGGCAAATGGATGCGGGTCCTGAGGGTTTATCTGGGCTCGATGACAGAGGAGCTGCGGGAAACTGTAGTGGAACCCCTGCAGGAGCTGCAGGAACCGCTTAAGGAGATCACCCAGCCCTTTAACGAACTGTCAAAGGAAGTCACCGGCACCGTGAGTGAGATTACGAAACCTTTTGACGATACTGTAAAGGATTTACAGAGATCAACAGAAGGAGTCGTATCGAAGAATTTAAACGGCAAAAAGAAACCGGGCAGTTCCGACAACACGCCTTCCGCGGAGCCTGAAACTGAAGCACCGCTTATTGAGGAATCAGTGGAAGAACCGTTGGAAGAGGAATTGGAAATGGCACAGGTCATAGAAGATGGACAGGCGCCGGAAATCACATCGCCAGCCATAGCTGACATAGAAGAAGCAGGCGGCAAAACAGACGAAGCCCTGGAAACAGCAAGTGCGTAAGGCACGTTTCTGAAGGGTTTACAAAAAAGAAAAGAGGAGAAAAATTATGTTTATCGCAGCACTTGGAAGAATCGGAGTTACGGAACTCCTTGTAGTTTTATTAATCGTACTTGTTATTTTTGGACCAAAACAGCTTCCCAAGCTGAGCAAGTCTCTGGGTCAGACTCTGAAGGGCTTTAAGGAAGGTATGGCGGATGACACGCCGGATGCGGCTCAGGCAGCGCCTGCTCAGAATGTGGAACAGGCGGCACCTGCACAGGAAACAGCACAGCCGGTATATACACAGGCAGCACCTGTACAGGAAGCAGCTCAGCCTGTTTATACAGCTCAGGCTGTTGACAATACCGCTGCAGCGCCCGCCAGCGCCCTAGTGGACGGTCAGACCGGAGTATAATTAAAAGGGGGCCAATTTAGATGACATCAAGTAACCCCTCATCCAGACGCGCAAGGAAGAAAAACGAGAACCCGGGCAAGAATATGACATTGACGGGCCATCTGGCTGACCTGCGTAACTGTCTGGTGATTAGTGTCCTGTCATTTTTGGCTGCCGCGATCATCTGCTTTTATTTCGCGTCGGACTTTATTGTCTATGCCATGAGTCGGGCGGATGGCTATATGTTTATTCAGACCGGTGTTGCCGAGCTGATGGCACAATACATCAAGGTGGCACTGATTGCCGGACTGGTATTTGCTTCCCCCATTATTATATGGCAGGTGGAAAAGTTTGTAGGTCCCGCTCTGAAAAAGTCGGAGGAGAGAAAGTTTCTCGGCGTACTGATCGGCGGACTGGTTCTTTTCCTCGTCGGTGCGATGTTTGCGAACTTTATCGTCATCCCCTTCACATTGCAGTTTTTCCTTAATCTGAATACCATTGATATTGGAGGATATTACAGTATTAAGGAGTACATCAGCTATCTGGTGGCGATGCTTTTTTCCTTCGGGTTGGTGTTCGAGATACCGGTGGTGGTGGCAATTCTTTCCTCCTTCGGGCTGATGAAGCCCCAGTGGATGAAAGCCGCCCGCAGATATGTGATTGTTGCGTGTGTGTTTGTGGGAGCGGTGATTACGCCGCCGGATATCACTTCCCAGATCATGGTTGCGATTCCGATGTATATTCTGTTCGAGATCAGTATTGTCATCTGCTCGGTTATTTATAGGTCCAGATGTAAGAAGCTGATTGCCGAGGGACTGGATCCGGACGAAGTGGAAGCGCTCAAAAAAGAGGAGAGAGAATCCGGAAGCCGATGGGCTATGGCGAAATCCATTGTGGAGCGAAAGGATCAGGAAAAGAAAAAGGACAACTAATAGAAATCTTAACAACAACAGACTATGTGCCTGCCGATGCCCCGTGTGCGGGCGGCAGGCACATTGAGGTTATAAGGAATATATATATGGCATCATTAAAAGATTATATTGAGCGGGACTATGGAATCCGGAGGACGCCGCTGTACATCGCGGAACGGTGCACGGAAAGAAAAGCTACCGCGCATGTCTGTCAGGCCTGTGCGGAGATCTGCCCGCAGAATATTTATCCCACAGGCAAGCGCAAGCGCCCCATGTGGGACCAGTGCTTAAAGTGCGGACTTTGCGCCGCAGCCTGTCCGGGCAGGTGCGTCACAGTTCCCTCCCGGAAGGCGGAGAGCTTCCTGATGGCTGTGGCCAGAAAGGGGAAGCTGACTGTTGCCTGTGAAAAGGAGGACAGTGCGGCACGGTTGAATGAGAGATGTGTCGCGGCGTTGTCCTGGGAGCAGCTGGCTTATGCAGCGCTGCGGGAGGGCGTTGTGATTTCACTCCGTGTATGTGAAGATTGCGGAGATGATGTATGTAAAGGGATAATAGAACAGAATCTGAAGGAGCTGGAATTCTTTCTTGGGGAAGAAGTATACCGGGAGAGGGTGACTGTTTTAAGGAAGGGGGACAGCTATGAGGTTTCCACTTCCGAGGAGGCAATCAGTCGGAGAGACCTCTTTGGATTTTTCGGGAATCTGTCAGTGGACACGGCTTTTACTATGATGCCGAAGATCGAGAGTGCCCGGGACAGTGGCCTTTTCTTCCGTGCCATGCTTCGCGATATCGTCGCGCAGAAGGCAGCGGACTATGAACCGGCGCAGAGACCGAAGTACGCGGTCAGACTTCCTCATTTTACAGAAAAATGCTACAACTGCGGTCATTGCCAGCAGGCTTGTCCGAATGATGCGCTGAAGCTTGTGAAGGGACAGAATGGATTTATAGCAAAAGTGGATGTCTGGAAATGTACCGGCTGCGGATTGTGTATGGGCAAATGCCGGGTAGAGGGAATTGACAGAATCGTGCCGATGCGGGTATCCACTTTGGGAGCGGTTGCGGTGGCGAAGCTGCCGGATCATGTCTGCTCTATCTGTGGCCGGACTTATCCCTACGACAGTGATCTGGATCATTGCAAAACCTGCGAGGCGAAGCTGCGCGCCGCTGAAATGAAAAGAGAGAGGGAAGAGAGAAGGAAACGGAAGGCGATGAAGGAAGCCGAGGAGGCGCTGGAAGCAAAAATAGAAGCCGGCATCACGGAAACCTGAGAATATGATGAGAAAAGGATTCTTGTTCTTTCGGGAATATTGTCACAGAGAGCCCATGTTCTGCGGAGTGCTGCTTTATGTGCTTCTTGCTTTCGCTCCGGGATTGACAGGAAGTTCGCCTCTTTGGATGATGTGTGTTGTCCGCTATATACTGCCGGGGCTTCTGGCGGCAGCGGCGGCCATTGTCTGTTTTGATGCGCCCCGATCCTTTGGAGGATTTCGCAGTTGTATGAAAAGCATTCTGTGGTCCGCTCCGATTGCCATTCTTTGCATTGTAAATGTGGCTGTCGGGGAATTTTCTCCGGGGCGTCAGGTGGTGCCGTCCGTGCTTGCGGGAGTGAGTGAGGAGTTTTTGTGCCGCCTGATGCTGTACTCTGCGCTGGTGCTGCATTTTTGTGATAAGGAACAGGGGCAAACGCGGGCGGTGCTGCTTTCCTCTTTATTATTTGGACTGGCTCATTTGTCCAACCTTGGCGGAGGGGGTGGCGTGGCAGGGGTTTTGTTTCAGTGCTGCTACACCACGCTGGTCGGGATTGTCTTTGCCAATGGCTATCGACGCTCCGGCAGCATTTTGGGCAGCGTTCTATGGCATGTTCTGCTGAATCTTACGGGGTCGCTGTTTGTCTGATGTTATCTGTTGCTGTTCGCGGCTGCTTTTGGGGGAAATCCCTGCAATATGGGAACAATCCGGTTATACTGTAGTAACGGTTATGCGGTAAAAATTGGTCCTTTAACAGTTTCTAAGGGTGAAATTATGAATGATCAGAACAAACAGACGCAGAGCGATTTTCTGGAGGAGACCATCAAGAAACGTCCCGTCAATAAACAGAAGGTCGCAAAACGAATGATAGAGGTTTCGCTGCTGGCCATCCTGTTTGGAGCCATTGCCTGCGCGACCATCGTCCTGCTCTCTCCGGTGCTGGAAAATATGATTTTTTCGGAGGAAGAGGAGGAGACCGAATCGGAGGTCGCGGAGATGGATTTCGCGGAGGATTCGCTGGAGGTGGTGGCTGAGGAGATTGCGCCTGAGGACATGCTGGTGGAGGATACGGAAGAGGTATCGGAGGATACGGTGGTGATCGTGGAGGAGACGATCACGGCTCAGCAGATCGTGGAGGAGGAAGCCCAGTTGTTTGCGGATCTGGCGGCGTCCTGCTCAGGCTGGCTCGTAACTGTACGCGGTGTATATAACAATGAGAGCTGGCTGGAGAGCAGTCTGGTCAGCACCTCGGAGAGCAGCGGAGCCATCGTGACAGAAAGTGACACGGAGCTTTATATCCTGACCAACAGTGGAGATATGAGCCGCGCGGATTATATTGAACTGACCTTTGTGGATGGAACGAGTGCGGTGGGAGCCATCCGCGGGGAGGACAGTAATACGGGGCTGATGATTCTGAGCGTATCAAAGGGAGATCTTTCCGCTGAGACGCTGGAGGAAATTTCCACTGCGGTTTTTTCAAGCTCTAATCTGAAATCCAACATGGGAAGCAGGGTGCTGGCGGTGGGAAACCCCATGGGAGTATCCGGCTCCTATGTGTCGGGGACAATTACGGCCATGGGAATAGAGGTCAACAGCTGGGACATAAATTATAAGGTGCTGATGACAGATATTTATGCCAGTCAGTCACCTCAGGGATTTCTGGTCAATCTGCGGGGATATATTGTGGGGGTGCTCTGCAATGATTATAACTCCGGCGATACCGGTAATATTCTCAGTGCGCTGGGAATTACGGAGTTAAAAAAGACCATCGAGCTGATGTATAACGGCAGCAGTATTCCACGGCTGGGGATACAGGGCATTGATGTGACAGCCGCCGCCAATGAGGGAGAGGGAGTGCCGCTGGGCGCTTACGTGACAGATGTGCTGGTGGATTCCGCGGCTATGTCTGCCGGGATACAGGTAGGAGATATTGTGACGGCAATTGATGAGACGGAGATTACGGGCATGTCGGAGCTGACGAGCTGTATTTTGTCTCATCAGGCGGGGGAGGCTGTAAGCGTGACGATCTGCCGCCTGAGCCAGGGTGCATACAGAGAAATCGAGCTTCATATTGTTTTACTGTAAAAGTGTTGTCAATAGCCAAACTCGTGCCGTGCTTGCACGGCTGAGAGTATGGCTATTAGACAACCTGCTCTGTATGAGCAAGTAGCCATTTCCCGAAGGGAAATGAGTGAATTGCGAATACAGACAGCGATTGCGGGAGCTCGAAGAGCGGAGCAATCGACTTTTATGTATAGTTTTGTTCGTTTACAGGAAGGTTAAGAACCGGGAAACGCCGGTTTATGACGAGGAGAAAGAGGAATGAAATATATCAAGGATTACCAGGAAGGCGACCGGATGTCGGATATTTATCTGTGCAAGCATAAGCAGGCTGCCACCACTAAAAACGGGAAGCCCTATGAAAATGTGATTTTGCAGGATAAGACAGGCACTCTGGATGCCAAGGTGTGGGATCCCAACAGCTCGGGAATCGGGGATTTTGACGCGCTGGATTATATTGAAGTGTATGGTGAAGTGACCAGCTTTCAGGGAGCGCTTCAGGTGAATGTGAAGAGGATTCGTGTCTGCGGGGAGGGAGAGTATCATCCGGAGGACTATCTGCCTGTCTCCCAGAAGGGGATTGAGCCCATGTATCAGGAGCTTCAGAAGCTGATCAACAGTCTGGACAATTTATATTTAAAGCAGCTGCTTCTGGATATTTTTGTCAATGATACTGCTTTTGTAAAGAAATTCTGTAATTCCTCCGCGGCCAAGACCGTTCATCATGGCTTTGTGGGAGGGCTTCTGGAGCATACGCTGGGAGTGACGAAGCTCTGCGACTTTTATTGCAGTCAGTATCCCATGCTTCACCGGGATTTGCTGCTGACGGCGGCCATGTGCCATGACATCGGAAAGACCAGGGAGTTGTCTGCTTTTCCGGAGAATGATTATACCGATGAGGGGCAGCTGCTGGGACATATTGTGATGGGCGTAGAGATGGTTTCGGAGAAAATAAGGGAGATTGACGGTTTTCCTGTGAAGCTTGCCAATGAGCTGAAGCACTGCATTCTGGCACATCACGGAAAGATGGAATTCGGTTCGCCCAAGGTGCCGGCTCTGATGGAGGCGACGGCGCTGTATTATGCGGATGACACGGATGCCAAGATGGAGACCTTTTCGGAAATTTTGTCCGCGGGCGCGGGGAAGGAAGGTGAGTGGCTGGGGTATAACCGGCTGCTGGAGACCAATATCAGGAGCGCGATCGCACCGGAGAAATAATGTGGGCGGTGTTCGTAATGGACAGAAGAACCCCGGAAAATGGAGCAGGATGATGCAGTTTCTTAAAAATCAGCAGATACAGCTGGAAATCACAGATCTGAATACAGATGGAGATGGAATAGGGAAAGTGAACGGCTTTCCCTTTTTTGTGAAAGATACGGTGCCGGGTGATGTGATTACGGCTACAGTGATGAAGGTGAAAAAAAATTACGGCTATGCCAGAATGCAAAGTATTCTTTCGCCTTCGCCCGACAGAGTGGAACCGGTCTGCTCACAGCACAAGGCCTGCGGCGGGTGCCAGCTTCAGGCGCTTTCCTATGAGAAGCAGATGGAGTTTAAGAAAAAAAAGATCGCTGATAACCTGCAGCGTATCGGAGGGCTGAGTGCGGAAGAAGTGGAGGCAGCCAGAGAGCCCTTTGTGGGGATGGAAGAGCCTTATCATTACCGTAATAAAGCACAGTATCCGGTGGGAAAGGATCGGGAGGGAAAGACGATTTGCGGCTTTTACGCTGGGAGAACCCATTCTATTGTGGCAAATACGGACTGCAGTCTGGGGGCAGAGGAGAACGGGGACATTCTCCGTGCTGTGCTGGAGCATATGGAGCGTTATCAGATTTCACCTTATGACGAAGTGGCCGGGCGGGGGCTGGTGCGGCATATTCTGCTTCGGACGGGCTTTGAGAGCGGGCAGGTGATGGTCTGTCTGGTGGTCAATCTGACTTCCGCGGAGTGGGAAAGACACGGACGGGAGAAGCTGAGGACGAAAGAACTGGTGGAGAGGTTGCGGGGACTGCGGCTGAGCACAGAGGCTGAACAGGCAGATGGCGTTGGTCGTACAACGGTTTCTGATGAGAATAATTTGTTTTGGCAGGAGAAAGCGCATAGAATTTGCAGCATCTCCGTCAACCTGAATACTCGCCGTGACAACGTGATCATGGGCGATACCTGCCGGACGCTCTGGGGCAGCGACACCATTGAGGACAGGCTTTTTGTTCGTGATGTTTCCCATGAGTTCCAGCGAACAGGAGATTTTCTTACCTTTAAAATATCACCCATGTCTTTTTATCAGGTCAATCCCCGCCAGACGGAAAAGCTTTACAGCATTGCTCTGGATTACGCTGCTCTGACAGGCGGCGAGACTGTCTGGGATTTATATTGCGGTATCGGCACCATTTCTCTCTTTATGGCCCGCAGAGCAGGGCAAATCTGCGGGGTGGAGGTGATTCCGCAGGCTATCGAGGACGCCCGCGCAAACGCGGCTTTAAACGGTATCACTAACGCCACCTTTTATGTGGGAAAAGCGGAGGAGGTGCTGCCAGCATATTATGAAGAGCATGGCGGATGCGGGGAAGGGAACCTTTCTGAATGTGAGAAAAAATCAAAAATGGGGACGGGTTCAGATGATGCTTTGCTCCATCCTGATGTTATTGTGGTGGATCCTCCCCGCAAGGGCTGCGATAGAGCCTGTCTGGACACCATGCTTCAAATGCAGCCGAACCGCATTGTATATGTCAGCTGTGATTCCGCAACTCTTGCACGGGATATCAAGTATCTGCGCGAGGGCGGATATGAGCTTGGCAGGTGGAGAGGCGTGGATCAGTTCGGGCAGACGGCGCACGTCGAGACGGTGTGTCTCTTGGGCAACCACCGTCTGCCGAAACCTGACGCTACGGTGAAGATCGGGATTGATATGGAAGATTATTACCGGATCAGGGATAACGCAGAAAATAAAGAAAAACCTGAATAAATGTCGAAAATAGTACACTGAATCAAAGCGGAAGCTGTTGATGCGTAAGAAAATTACGTGTCAGCAGCTTTTTTCGTATGCGGAAAGCGCTTGGAGGAGGTGGTGCCTATGGGAGTGCGCATGAAAAACGGCATAGGAAAATGGAAACTGTGAAACATCTGAAATTCTATGAAGAATGCAAATCTGAAAGGAGTCAAATCTATGACAACGAGAAATGTGAAGACGACGAGAAACATGAAGGTTTATGAGCAGAGCGGATATAAGTACAAGGCAACGCCGATGATCACGCTCAAAGGACAGTGGCTGGAGATGATGGGATTTGAAATCGGGACGCAGATCCAGGTGCAGTGTGAGAATGGAAAGCTGACGATCACGCGGGTGGATGCAGAGACGGCGGAGGCGCAGGTGCCGGCCTGTTGTGTGGCTGAGAAGGAAGTCAGATACGGAAGGGGGAATAAGTGATGGCAAAGATTCTGATGTGTGGTTCATTCAAAGGGGGAGTTGGCAAGACGGCCAGCTCCTGGAATCTGGCATATTCTCTGGCGGAGATGGGAAAGAAGGTTCTGGCTGTGGATTTTGACAGTCAGGCAAATTTTTCAACCTGCTTTGGGATTGAGGATACGGCGGCAGTTCCGGTTACAATCGGTCATCTGATGATGGACCGGCTGGAGGATGAGGAACTGCCGGATGCGGAGGATTACATCCGAAGCCGGAATGGTGTGGACTTTATTCCGTCATCCATGGTGCTTTCTGCTGTGGAAGGCAGACTGCGGACGGAAATGGGTGCGGAAAGGATGCTTTCGGGCATCCTGGAGCCCCTGAGAGAGCGATACGATTATATAATTCTGGATACCTGCCCTTCGCTTGGGACACTGACCATCAATGCGCTGACAGCGGCTGATGAAGTTCTGATTGCGGTGAACCCGCAGCTTCTCGCGATGATGGGCTTGCAGGATTTTATCCGGACTGTAAAGAAGGTTCGGAGCCGCCTGAACGACAGGCTGGAAATTGCGGGGATTCTGCTTACCATGTGTGACGCCAGAACAAACCTCTGCAAAGTGATCACGGAGCAGGTGACAGAGACTTTTGAGGGGCAGATCCGCATTTTCCGGAGCGTGATCCCGAATACAGTTAAGGTGGGGGAATCCATTTATTACAGTGAGCCGCTTCTGGAATATGCTCCGGGGAGCAAGGCGTGTACAGCATACCGAAATCTGGCGAGGGAGGTGGTCGGAAATGAAAGCGAATGCACCGAAAAGAAAGGTGTTTCAGGATGCGCTGGATCTGCTGACTGAGGATATGGCTGTGGAAGAGGCCGTGGCGCAGAATAAGATCCTGATGCTTCCGATTGAAAAGATTAAGCCGTTTCATGACCATCCATTCCGCCTCTATGAAGGAGAACGCCTGGATGACATGGTGGAAAGCATCCGGGAGCATGGGATCCTGAATCCGGTGATTGTACGGGTGGAGAAAAACGGATATGAAATGCTGGCGGGGCATAATCGGGTAAATGCAGCTAGGCTGGCAGGACTGAAAGAGATTCCGGCGATTGTGAAGGATGGACTGTCAGAGGAAGATGCTTATGTCTATGTGATTGAGACAAATCTTGTGCAGAGATCCTTTGCGGATCTGCTTCCATCGGAAAAGGCGGCGGTCCTGACGGAGCGTTACGAGAAGATCAGCAGTCAGGGAAAACGGAATGATATCCTGCGTGAAATCGCTGCACTGGAAGACATGAGCAGGACTTGTGGACATGATGTCCACAAGTCTCAGAAAAGCCGCGACGGGCTTGGGGATGAATATGGAATGACAGGAAGAAATATCGCCCGCTATATGCGGCTGGATAAGCTGATCCCGGAATTTAAGGCTGCTGTGGATACCGGAGTGTTGCCTCTGGTAGCGGCGGTGGATCTGTCCTATTTATCGGATGAGGAACAGAGACTGATCTGTTCTGCATGTGAAGCAACAGGACGGAAGATTCAGGCAAAACAGGCAGCGGGATTCAGAAAACTGGCCGGGAAAATCACGAAAGAAAGTGCGGAGGAGGCATTCCGGCAGGAGCCGAAAAAGCAGAAAGCAATGGTCAGTGTAAAAATATCAGCAGAGACATTCCGGAGATATTTTTCAGATACAGCAGCGGCGGATGTGCCGGACGTTCTGGAAAAGGCTCTGGAGCAGTATTTCAGAGAGAGGGCAGAGAATGTTTCATAAGGAAGATTTACAATGCCTGGATCCGGATTATTTCGCCATCATCCATGTGGATGATTATGACGTTACGGTAATGTCAAAGAAC
This sequence comes from Lachnospiraceae bacterium, assembly GCA_021199405.1. Taxonomy (GTDB): domain Bacteria; phylum Bacillota; class Clostridia; order Lachnospirales; family Lachnospiraceae; genus RGIG6307. The sequence goes on along the minus strand of JAJQID010000279.1, from coordinate 4,856 downwards.
ACGGGGCATGTGTGGTATATCCATAATCCGGAATATCCGCTGCCGGGAAGCTGCGTGATATTTCATAAGCATAAGGTTTCCCATCTCTATCATCAGCATGGACGGAGTAATACCCTGCGGCAGGCAATAAGGAGCATCCGCAAGCATGATAGGTATCAGATGAACGGCAGACGCGGCAGTGGAAAGAAAATACAGACATGAGGAGCAGCGCTATCGGAAGAACCCGGTAGCGCTTTTTACAGTGAAGATTTTTTTGCAAAGCTTATGTTTATAAATTATATATTCACAAGGAATGTAACAAAACAATTATGAAAAAACAACCTGAAATCCCAACAAATCATAGAAAACAGATTGACGGAGGAAAGCACTGTCTGGTATAGTATCAGTGGCATATTTGAGAAGTTTAGGAGGCGGGAATATGAATGAAGTACGCCAGGAAAACTGGATCAGTCTGGAAGAAGCTGCCACATATATGGGAGTTACGAAGGATACTGTGAGAAACTGGATAAAGAAAACGGATATTCCGGCACAAAAGATTGGAAAGCAGTGGAAGTTCAAAATATCAGAGTTGGATGAGTGGATAAAAAGCGGGAAAAGTGCAATGTGAGTCTGTGGATGTTCCATCAGCAAACAGGCGTATAAAGGCCTGTTTGCCGATAGAATTATCCGGTTTAAATATTATCAACTGTCTGCATGTATTCTGTAAAGATTGGCCGAAGTGTTTTGGTCCAGCCATAAAGAGTACGCTGCGGCTTGTCCAGAATTGCAGCAGCTTCCTTCAGCGTGAATTCATGACCGAGCAGTTCCACGAGTTCGGTGTATCTGGCGTATTTTGGATAATGTTCTTTGATATAGGCGATCCATCCGTACAGCAGTGACATATAGTGACTGGTTGCGTATATGTCCATGGTGGCTGCAGGTTCAAAGGGATCTTCATTTCCCTGCTCATCTACAAGGGTGAGTGAGGAGAAAAGAACTTTACCTTTGAAAGATTTGAACATCTGAGAATACGGGCAGCGGGAGCAGTCGTTAACGATGGTCTTTGGAACATTTTTGGAGCCATCATATTCCGGATTCGGAATCCTGCCGGGGCAGATACGGGATTTTCCGTTTGCCCCGCTGATGATGCAGCGGTTTTCAGTTTTATAATGGTATTCCTCCATCCATTGATCGCGCTTAAAAGCATCATAGGTCTGCTTGCTCACTTCAGCCTTTATGGCGGGAACGGTTTTGCCTTCTACGTGCATTTTGCAAAGTGACGTGCCTGCTTTTTCGTCGTCAGGGAGGGCGTTGTACTGGCGGATGCCTTCGGTATCCGTTTCAAAAAGCACATAGAATTTTTTGTCGTTGGTTGTCTCTGAAAGAATTTTTTTCATGTGAAATCTCCTTTTCATGGCGATTGCCTGAAATCGGAAGATGCACATGAGCGCTGCCTGTCAGAGATTTGGAGCCTGAAAAAAGGCGCACAAACAAAGAGGTAAAGCACTTTGTTTCGGACTTGTCCTGATGGATCGGTTCAAAACAATATGTGCATCCTCCTGCTTATGCGCGCTTAGATCAAAGCAATCAGATTTTGTTGTAAAAGTGCGGGCTGCGATTTATTTTTCCGCAGAGCTGGGTGAACGAATTCTGTTCATTAGGATGAATGCCTTCCTTTTTCTGAGTAATACGATAGATACTGTGTGGCAAGCAAAAGATCCAAGGGTCACATTGTGAAAGCGATTGGTGATTTGCTTTTGATAGCATTATTAAAAGGTTGATAAAGTTGAGTGTAAATAGTTGATTAGGGTTGTTAAGTTGTGTAAGCTTGAGAAAATACGGAAGGAGAAAAAATGATAAATCGGATGTACATGGCTCGTGAAAGAGAACGGCGTAATTCAGGTATGGCAAAATATAGAGTTTGTGGGGGAACCTTTCTGTATATACTTCTGCAAGCTATATCGGCAAAAGCAAAACGTAGAGGTTTGAATAATGAAGGGATAAAAGAATCTACATGTTTTACAGAATTTATAAAGTTAGGACAAAAGAATCTTGAAATAGTGGGTGATAAAAAAACGATCGCACAGGAGACATCAAAATATAAGTACTGTAAGATTGAAGCTTCTTCGTGGATGCCATTTACAAATGAAAGCTATATAGAAAGCCTTAATTTAGCAATTGAAAGAGAATATGATGATCTCCTTCAAAGTATTATAATATGGGCTGAGAAATATTTAGATTTGGTGCAGTATGGTGATTGGTTAGCCAAGGCATTTGTAGAATTATTCTTTTTCGACGATACTATTGATAAAGAGAACACATATTTATATGTAAATAATGACGGCACAAAGAGTTCTTTGAATGATTTGTTTGATTCAATAGAAATACGGATACAATCTTTAATATTGGGCGTGTGGCATTACATAGTTAATCATAATATTGCCAACTCAGAGGGGTTGGATACGATTAACATTTTGTCAAAAAATGACGTTGAACTTGGAGCTGTTCGCGCAAGAAGAGGAGGTATTGGGAAATCTGGGCTTTTTAGTTATAGAGTTATGATTACCAGCTCTTTTAGAAAAAAAGAGGCCAGTGACATAGGATTTCCACCAATTCTAGAACCAGAAGTAGAGGAGACGGTTAATTTACTTAATCTGAAGGATCAAGCAAATGAAGAAATACCTGTTGCCAGTATGCTCTCTGGTGAAAGCGTAGCGTTGCCAAATGATGAATTTTCTAACTATCTCAGTAATTTGAGAAGTGCGTATCATGAGGTCAAAACACTGTTGTTTCGTCAGGAACCAAGAGATTTTGATTCTATTTATCTGGCGAATGACATATCGGCTCCCAAATCTTATCAGTATTCCATTTTTGGCGGCGTATATGAGACTGGGACAGATAAAACAATATTAAAAAATGCAACTGTAGAATCTATCACAGCACGGACCAATTTTATCATTTTGTCCGGTATAGGTGGATTAGGTAAATCAATGATGATGAGGCATTTATTACTTGATGCTATAGATCATTACGAAAAATATAAATTATTGCCCATTTTTGTGCCGTTGAAAGATTATACCGCAGAATATAAAAGTCTTTTTGACTTTATCTATGAGATTTATGACTCTTATGGAGGAAATAGAAGTTTCACATATAGTAGACGTAACATTAAGTCTTTATATGAATTACGAGAAATAATGGAATCTGGTAGGTGCTTATTTTTGCTAGATGGTCTTGATGAAATTAAGGCGGCTATTAGACCTAAATTTGAACGCCAGTTGGAAAATCTGACAAATGGATACCGCGAAAATATTTTTATTTTATCAAGTCGTCCATATACTAATTATGTTAAATTTGGACGATTTGTGAAAATGGATTTGCTCCCGTTTACAAAGGCTCAAAGTGTGGCACTTTTGAAAAAACTTGACATGGGGCAGGAAGAACCATTAAAAGAAAGGTTTACAAAAGAATTAGAAGAAAGCCTTTATGAAACGCATAAGGAATTTGCAGAAAACCCGCTACTTTTAACCATTATGTTATTAACTTATAAAACCCATGCTAATATTCCGGTTAAGATGCATAAGTTTTATAGTCGAGCGTATGATACTTTATTTACTGAGCATGATGCAAATAAAATTGGTTATAGGCGAGAATATAAGACGGATTTAAATCAGGACAGATTCGCAGAGTATTTTGATGAGTTTTGTTTCTTATCTTACCAAGATGGAAACTTTGATCCTTCACCAGAAGAATGTAAAAAATATTTTGAGGAACTGGAAGCGGTTATAGAGGATAGTCCAAGTTTTACATGGAAAGATTTTATGGATGATCTTACAGATTCTGTATGTTTAATGTATGAGGAAGGACAGAAATATCATTTCCTTCACAGATCGTTTCAGGAGTATTTTTGTGCAAGATATTTTTATAGGCAAGAAGAAACAAGCCTTTGGGATATAGCTATGTTCTTTGATGACATGGACATAAAGGAAACAGATAAAACTTTTGCTATGCTTTATGATATGAAACCCAAACCGATTGAAAATAACGTGTTTTTAAAGTTTCTAAAAAATCTTTATACTCCCGAAGGAGGAACAGATGAGGATTCAGAAGATGCGTACAAATTATGCTACGAAAAATTTTTATTGACAATTTATCCCTATATTATTTGGGATGAGGGAGAAGTTATAGAACCATCGGTTAATAAACCAGTATCATACATTTATTCGTTTATTGCTAATGTTAATGAGCTTAAGGAGGATACAGATGATTTTATGATTCCTTGTTATTCAAAAGACATCGAAACTGTGGATGAATTTGTATATTTTGATCCGGATTTTGAAGAAGATGTTGATGATGATGGTTATATAGAGTATTCGCAAGGAGGTTGTGAAGAATTATATTCTATTGATGAAGTGACAGACGAGTATCTTGAACACTTTGATGCGCCAGAGGTTGTTGGCACAACATACCAATTGAAAATAGAAAATGTATTCAAGCATGCTGATGAAAATTCTGAAATAATTGCACTACTTTATGACGAGGATTTTCCTCTAAGAATAGAGTTTGAAGCTATGCATGATTATTATTTAAAATTGAAGAACCAAGCTTCAGTAAGAAAAAAAGATCTTAGATCGAAATTAAGGAAAAAGAAAAGATAAAAGAGAAACGCCGTCAGTGTAGTACAATATTTTTGCATCTGACGGCGTTTTAGTATTAATCTTTTTTGTAAAATTGGGTTTCATATCCATCACCACGGATCAGGATGTCCGCCATCCAGTCTGGGGAGCGGCTCATAATGGAGCAGATCGCGTCCATGGAGACATCCTGGCTGCATTCTATGATGACTTCGTCATGGACATGGCCGCAGATGAAGCAGA
>JAJQID010000182.1 GCA_021199405.1 Lachnospiraceae bacterium | reverse complement strand
CGCCGGCCTTCTTGTCTACCTTCCCGTCTGCGTTCGTGGCGTCCTTCCTGCCGGCCTTCTTCTCGACCTTCCTGACGGCCTTCCTCGCGGCCTTCCTGACGGCCTTCCTCGCGGCCTTCTTCGCGGGCTATTTCTCTTTCCTCTTCCAGCCACCACTCAGACTCCATATAATCTTCCTCCATCCTTGCCACTCTTCTCAGATGCTTTACTTTATCATACATCCTGCGTATTCTTTCATCAGTGTACTCATTTGCACTTTCCCCGGCGTTGTCCCTGACAAATTTCATGAATTCCACCAGCTCCGGCTCCACTTCCTCCGGATTGGTCCCCTGCGTATTCAGAAACACCGTACACACTTCATCCTGTAGTACCAAATTCAAATCCTCCTCGCAATGATTTCGAAACGTATAACGATATCTACCTTGCCCAAACAAATCAAAATCACATATAAAAATGATATAGGTCCTGGGCAGCTTCTCGAAACCGATTTCTCCCTGATTCAGCAATGGTGAATCCCTTTTTGCCTTATAAAACCGAGTACGCTTTTGAAGATTTCCCCTGTTGTGAGCCTGCATCTCCACATCAAAGAGACGGCCTTCCCCGTCAATTGCAACGAAATCCAGCCGCACTCCTCTCTTTCCCGGCGGACCTGGCAGCACCTTCTCTCCCTCTTTAAAACGAATTTCCTTAATCCGGATATGCAGTGCGATCTCTATAATGGATTTACACGTTTCCAAATCCATGGTCGCCACGCTGAATAAGTAGTTGTCCATCATACAAAGCTCAGAAAACGGTTTGATTCCACGCTTTGCTTTCTCTTTGGCAGGTGTCAGGATGTCTTGCTCCTGTTTCATGAATTCACCTCCCATTTGACAGATATTGTCGACAATGGGAGTATATCACACTTTTCTGACGGATGTGGTCGACAGGTCGTCCTTTTTGTAAAATTTTTATAAAATTTGTCAGGTTTTTCAGCAAAAATCGGTCCGAAGGCAATATGCCCCCGGACCGTTCACACTCAATCCCTTAGATTCAATTTTCCGGTATTGTCAAAACCATACCAGCCCGAATGCTGTTGGGATCTGAAATAACATCAGTATTCGCATTATAAATCTTTCTCCAGCTGCGGCCGTTACCGTAAATTTCAGCAGCGATCTTCCACAGACTGTCTCCGGACTTCACCGTGTAGGTATTGCTATCTACACTGGTGGTGCTGACCGTCACATAAATAGTCAGTTTCATTCCCACATAAATCCGGTCAGGATTACTGATCACATCACTGTTGTCCGCATACAGCCTGGTCCACAAAGCGCCGTCCCCATAGTATCTTGCCGCGATGCTCCACAGCGTATCCCCGGAAACCACTGTATAGGTTAATGTCTCAATGATTTCACCTGTGGTTGCAGCACTGTCTGCTGTCGCTGTCTCTGCAGAAACAACATCAGATGATGTGCTTCCAGTGTCAGCTGAAGTGTCACTGGACGAGTTATCTGCACTGCCGGAGTTATCTGTACTGCCGGAATTGTCTGTACTTCCGGAGTTATCTGTGCTTCCGGAATTGTCTGTACTTCCGGAGTCATCTGTGCTTCCGAAGTCACCTGTGTTTCCAGAGTCACCTGTGTTTCCAGAGTCACCTGTGCTTCCGGAGTCACCTGAACCTGATGTTTCTCCCACTACATCATAGTTCTGCGCCGCTTTCATCAGCGTGCCTTCCTCTTCATCCGTCGATCCGGTACGGAACTCAATACCGATGGTATGGGTTCCCAGCGTATTCGACTGCTTTAAAGTTTCACTTCTGATAGTAATTCTGGTACTGCCGGACTCAGAATCATAGTCCTCGCCTTCTACCATCTTAACACCATCGATATACAATGCCACAAATTCGTCATATACACCAGTGGACACAACCGTCTGGTCATCAGAGGATGTGAGCGCCACTTCCGTTACACGCTCTTTCAATTCGTATCCTGTATCCGTCTGCCCTTCCACGTTCTCATCTGTATTGTCCAGAACAGTCAGAGTAAAGAGTTTCATTGAAGAAGAAAATCCTGAATAGCTGTTTTCCATTCGTACCATAAAGGTGAAGGTACCCGTCTCTGTCGGCACACCATAGATCTCGCCGTTTTCCTTCAGCTCCATGCCTTCCGGAAGGTCACCGTAATATTCAGGATAGTACAAACTATAAGTCACCTTGTTCCAGCTGTAATACTTATTGCTGTTCTGAATCACAGTACCATAGGGAACATACAGAACCGCTTCCGGAATCTCATCAGTCGTGATGGCCGGGTCCGAAGTGGTACCTGTCAGTGTCAGCACTGCCAGCGTGGTATCGCCGGATTTAATCGTCAAAGTTCCGGACACATCAGTACCATCCGCCACTCCTTCTTTTGTGACCAGACGCAGCATAGCCAGATTATTCATCTTACCATAACTGGTATAGTATCCATCCGGATCAAGATATCTTGTTTCCGTATAGCCAGCCAGAGGGTTGTTGCCAGTTAATGTCCAGTATTCATCCAGTTCCACCACATCGGAATCCAGAACAACCGAAATATTCTCAATACTCTCTGTTCCCATGTTGGCGATCCAGATATCATGTACATTACTGTGATAGGAGTCCAGCATCACCTGACGGGTAGAGTAGATCACACCATCCTTCACTGTGGTCTCCGCATCCGGATCTGCAAAGCTGTTGATCACCAGATTGGTCCCCTCCGATGCCTGTACCATCTGAACCCAGATATTTCTGGAAGCCGCGCCATCCTCTGATGTGACAGTAAACTGTACGGTATCAGAATAGTCATGATAGCTTTTTTCAGAAACTTCCTCTGTACTGCTGCCTTCAGCATAAAGCTTCGAATTATTAGAACCATAGAAGCTCATGGCCAGATTGGTCACATCCACATCAGCGCCAACCAGAACCATATAATAGTTATCCTCACCATAGGAGTCATCATCGACTAAATACGCATCTACCCAGTTCCCATCCTTATCTACAAAACCCCAGATATAAAGGCTGGTGCTGTTGCTGAGAACTGAGGTGTCACCGGTTTCCGCGATAATCCGATAATGATATACTTCCTGGTCTGCTGCCCCGTCTTCCCCCGCAAAAATGCTGAAATAAATACCTTCGCTGTAATTGGCATAATATTTCACTGCGTAATCAAACAACGAATCTTTGATATCCGTGGCTCCAGCCGCCTGCGCCGCGGCAATGGTATCATATTGACCCACATAGGCCGCTGTTATTCCGCTGGCATCGTAATAAGATACCCCATCCTTATAATAATAGTAGGATAAACTCATTCCATACTCAGCATTCGCATCATACTCTTTATACAATTCTACTGTAACTGTATAAAGACCATCGGAGCTGATCGCAGTGGAATAAGTCCTTGAGACACTGCTTTCCCCGTTCTCTGTTTTCTTATACAGCCAAAAGCCATTGATACTGGAAGAATTCGAATAATTGGCTCCCAGATACAAATACAGCAGCATACAGCCTGTCACATTTCCCTCACTGTCAAAGGACACCATTGTGACATAAGAGCTTCCGGACGCGATCCCGCTGTATGTAGGTTTATAACCGGCATTCTCCGCACTCATATCCGCGCCAAGGATCTGTGCCGTAATGTCCTTTCCGCTGGCAATGGCCTCCGCCGCCGTCGCGTACTCTCCCTCATATACCTTTAAATCCGCATAATTGACGGAAGAAAATACGTCACTGTTGATATTAAAAGTGACATACATTGCAGAATCTTCCGCCAGCTCCTCTTCCAGATATACCCACTCGTACGTATAGGAAGAATATTTAGAATAATTATAACGGCTGACCGTCATTGCTGTACGGGTGCCATCAGAACTCTGAGAATACACCGTTGGCGTCAGCCAATTTGAGCTGGGAGTTATCGTCGCAGATACAATATAACGGATATTGTCATATGCAAGCTGATCCGCGGCTCCCACGATCATTTCCCATTCACATTGAAATGAATATGTATAATTCATTTCTATCATATCTTCGAGATCACTGATTTCATAATCATCCTCTCCCGACTGAGTCCATGAAATCTTATCTGTATCAGTTATCTCCGTGACTCCCGCAAAGACCGTTCCCAAAGATACCATGGTCAGCTCCACCGGAGTAAAACCAGTCAGATCCACCGTCAGATTTTTTTCTTCCAGATTCAGCAAAGATGTGGTGGAGATGCCGTAGGGATCATCCACAAACTCTTTCTCCTCCGGATATACTACAACCTCCGTACCGGCCACATCCAGGGTCAGTCCGGTCACCTTTGTCCCGGTAAAAATTGCGCTCACGCCAAAGGTATGGCCACCCACAGTCACCGTATCATCCGGGCTCATGAACCACTCGGTGGTGGTCACGCCGTCAACAGTAAACTGTACTTCATATGGGAAATAAGGATCCGCTTCATTGATTTCAATAGTAAAGCTTCCATCCTCATTAAAATAATAACCCCATTCGCCGGTCTCCGTATTCTCCCAGTAATCGTCCTCATAAATCACAGGAGAGCTTTCCTCTTCTGTGGTAACCCGGGCGCCCAGCACAGCCTCAGAAATTTCCTCCGCTGCCGGTTCATCGACTGCCTCTTCGGCCGACTCCTCCATTGCTGGCTCAGCTGCTGACTCAGCTGCCTCTGGCTCATCTGTAGCTGCCTCAGCCGCTTCCTCCACTGCAGGCTCATTAGTTGACTCTTCAGTCAACTCCTCCGCGGCAGGTTCATCCGCCGCTTCTTCAGCTGCTTCCTCCTCTACAGGCTCATCAACGACTTCCCCGGCTGCTTCTTCCGCTGCTGGCTCATCCGCTGCTTCTTCGGTGGTCTCCTCTGTCACAGACTCATCAACAACTTCCTCTGCTGCTTCTTCTGCGGCAGACTCATCCACAGCTTCTTCCACTGTCTCCTCTGTCACGGACTCATTCGCAGCTTCCCCGGCTGCTTCCTCCGCCGTGGATTCATCAACAGCTTCCTCCACACCAGTTTCATCAGCAGCCTCTTCCTCTAAAACATTCTCTGCCTCTTCAGAAGTACTCTCCACTGTTTCTGCAGAGACCTGATCATCCGCGATTTCCTGGTCTGCCTCTTCTCCGGACACTTCTTCAGATGAAGCCTCCGCATTTTCCTCTTCCGTCAACACCTCAGAAGTTTCCCCGCCCGTCAGAGTCTCCTCCACAGTCGTTTCCACTGAAACCTCCTGCGTAATATCCGGCTTCACAATAACCGTCACATTTTCATTTCCGGTATTGTATGTCACCGAATCAGCCACTGTCTCTTCCGCCTTCACGACTCTGGTCGGCAGTGACGGAAGCAGCAGCAATACCGCAAGCAGAATCGCCGCCCCTCGTTTGATCGATTTCATTACTGAAATCCTCCTTCCTCTCATTTAATGTATGCTTCTCCAAGAGTGATCAGCTCCTGAAGAGAATATAAACGGCATTGCCGTATATTCCCTGATTCATAATCAAAAAACAGCAGATCGTCCATGACGTCGCACAAATTTGACAGATAAGCTATCGTCTCAAAATTACTGTTCAGCAATAGCCCATACCTTTCCCCGGCGGCTGTCACATACTCTGTGATCAGATTTTCTCCTATCTGGGTCACGTAGGTAAGATAATCATCCGATTCCAGCACTGCCGCCTCTTTTCCGTCAGACATCCGATAAACCCTGGGAGCGGAATGAAGCTCAGAGGTAATCCGATACTGATCCGTGTAAAACTCCTCGTACAGGTCTGACGACGGTGCCTCCCCAACTGTCTCGGAAATCAGCTGTCCATCAGCAGCACTGTAGCAGCGCACCGTTCCATCATACCAGATTACTTCCAGATAAGAGCTTTCCCCGGTCCTGCGAAACTGCTGATCGTAAATATTGTCCGCATCCGGCAATTCCACCTCCGCCACAAGCTCTCCCTCCATGGAATAAACGCGAAAGCCTTGATAATCAAAAAGCATTACCGTACTCATATCCTGACTCACTCTGGCCTCATCATGAGCATATCGAGCGTCATAGGATAAAAGCTGCTCGTCATCATACTCTGTCAGGCACAGAATTCGAAGCGAGGTCTCGCTGCGATTTCCCAGCACAGCATATCCTCCTTTCAGAAGTGTGAAATCATAATTTCGATCACTGCTTCCGCTCTCCGCGGATATCTGATTGGCTCCGCTGTCGTAAAAGGAAAAACCGGAATCATCCGTAGCTGCCAACACATATCCATTCTCCACGGCAAAGCTGACAATGTTCACCGTGTCCGTATAAGCCAGCTCTGTTTCCGCCAGAGTCTCCGGGTCAAAGCTCACCAACACATTGCCGCTGGCCAGATCAATTCCCGTCTCATTCACCCGCAGAAGGAAACCATCCGTCTGTTCATATCCGCCCACAAACACAGCCTCCGCCGTGTCAACCAGTCCGAAAACAGATTTGCTGTCTCCTGCTGCTGTGAACGCAAAATATTGTCCGCAGAAGCCGCCCGAAAATGAGGTATATTCTGATTCATCATAGAGAATCAGATTTTTCGCGGAATCCTCCACATCAAAAATCATCAGCCCTCCGTTCGAAAAGCTGACCGCCAGAAGACTGCCATTCCCATTCAATGTGAAAATATCATTTTCTGGATCTGCAAATATATCATTGGCCGCCACCGACTGATGAAGCTCCCCAAAATCCAGC
>JAJQID010000123.1 GCA_021199405.1 Lachnospiraceae bacterium | reverse complement strand
TACTCCCGCTGTCCACGACCGTTCCCATGAGCAGGTTATTGAGCCTTGGCGTAAGAAGCCCTACAAGCGTCAAGCCCAGCGTGGCAAGAGCCATAAACAGGAAATCCGAGACAGAAAGAAGACCAAATATGTAGCGAAGCAATGCCGACAGATCCAGCTTCTGAAGCGGAAACGGCTTATAAAAGGCAATTGCCTCGTCCTCAAATAAATTCTCGTTTTTAGCGTTGATCTTCACACGGCTTCCGCTTTCGGCATCATAATAGGTGTAACCGGAAAGGCCTGAGGGAATCAGTGCAACCACCGCCCCGTCCCCCTTCCTGACGCCCAGCATGGCGCCGATGGCATCCTTATACCAGCTTTTCTCAAGCTTCACCCCTCTGCGCATGATGCCATATGGCCGCATCAGGTATTCCAGCTGCTCGTTCATATCTTTGACGCCGTCCGGCAGCTCCCGACTTTTTACATGATAAAACGACAAAATCTGATCAATGGCATTTTTTGTCCTTTTCACATCATTTTCAAACGCATCAGACACCTTTGAACCGAGGACCGCGTCCGCAATGCCGGAAAACGCTGATGCAAACATATCGTCATCATTCTGTTTTCTCTGTCTGATCTGCTCGTCAAACCAACCCATATGATTTTCTCCCGTTTACTCGTTAGACACCAGTTGCGTATATATACCGCCCTTTGCGTACAGCTCTTCATGGGTTCCCCGCTCCGCCACCTTGCCGTGATCAAGAACAATAATCTCATCACAGTCGCGGATGGTGGACAGCCTGTGGGCCACCACGATACAACTGATTCCGCGCTCACATATGGACTGAACCACCTGATACTCTGTTCTTGCGTCCAGAGCGGAGGTAGCCTCATCCATGATGATAATGGTGGGATCCTGAGCCAGCACCCTGGCAATCTCCATTCTCTGGCGCTGTCCGCCCGAGAAATCCTTGCCTCCCTCGGTTATCTTATACTGGTAGCCGCCGTCGCGCTGCATGATGTCCTCGTGAAGCTGGGCATCCCGCGCCGCCATGATCATTTCAAAATCCTCGATGGAATTGTCCCACATTTTAATATTGTTGGCGATGGTATCCTCAAAAAGGATGATATCCTGATCAACGACCGCCAGCGACCCGGTAAAGACACTGTGGTCAATCTCCGAGATTGGCTTCCCGTCAAACAGAATCTCGCCGCTCCATGGCTTATACAGGCCTGAAATCAGCTTCGAGAGCGTGGATTTGCCGCAGCCGGAGGAGCCCACAAAGGCTACGCGGCTGCCGGGTTCCAGCGTCAGATTGAAATTTTCAATCAACGGCTCTCCCATACGGGAATATCCAAATGTGACATTGCGCATTTCCACGCGGCCGGACAACTTATCATACTCCTTATTTTCGGCATTCCCGTCCTCATTTTCATAATTTACATCTGTGGGGTACTGCATCACATCCTCCACACGCTCCATCTCCGTGCGCATCTCCTGAATGCTCTCCCCTGCGTCAATCATGTCGTTTACCGGAGAAAGGAAGGAGCTCAGATATCCCTGAAACGCCAGAATCATACCGATGGTAAACTCGCCCTGCATGGTCAGAAACACACCGATGGAAAGCACAGCTATATCAGCAAGGGACGATACCATCTTCTTGACAATCCAGAGATACTGCTTCAGCTTCAGATTCCGGACGCTCTGCGTGTTGACGCCGGCCTGATAGCCGGCCCACTGCTCAAAATAGCCGTTCTCCGCCCCGCTGGCCTTGATGGTCTCAATCATCTCAATGCCCGCCACCGTCGCTCCCGCAAGCTTACCTTTGTAGCGCATCTTCACACGGGAAATATTCACACGCATCCTGGAAACAACCTGGGACACCACGATTTTGATCAGTATGGAGCCTACGCCAACTGCGGTCAGAAGCGGGCTGTAACGAATCATCACAACCAGATAAAATACCAGCATGACCGCGTTCAGAATCAACGGCGCGAATGTATTCACCAGTGTTCCGGCAATAGAAGCGTTGGACTCCTGGCGCTGCTGGATATCACCGGCCATTCTCTGCGAAAAGAATTCCATCGGCATCCTGAGCACCTTCCACATGAAGGAGGTATTGCCGTAGGCGGCCATTTTCCCGTCAATCTTGTTGCTCACATTGATGTTGATAAAGGATACCAGCAGTTCCACCGCCGCAAGGAGTGATAAACCGATGACAAATGGATACAGCCAGTCCGGATTTTGCCCTGTCAGCAGCCGGTCCAGAAAAATTCTTGAAAATCCCGGCTTGATCACACCGATCAGAGCGGAAATCGCCGTCGCCAGCACCACAAAGGCAACCGCGCTTCCCGTTCCCTCCAGCCGGCTTTTGGCAAACCGCAGGATGCTTTTTGGCCTTCCTCCCGGCTCAAAATTCTCCGACGGCTCAAACATCAGGCAGATGCCCGTAAACGACTCGTCAAAGGTTTCCATGGACACGCTGTAAGTCCCTCTTGCCGGATCGTTTAAGACCGCTTTATCCTTCTTAAACCCGTTCAGAACCACAAAATGGTTGAAATTCCAGTGAATAATGCAGGGAAAATGGCCGCTCTCCTTCAGGGTCTCCGGCTCATAACGATAAGCCTTCGCGTTCAGCCCATGGCTTCTGGCGGCCTTTAAAATATTTTTTGCATTGGATCCGTCTCTGGAAACACCGCAGTCCGCACGCGCCCGCTCAAGCGGAATCCATTTCTCATAGTAAGCAAGGATCATCGCCAGACACGCCGCGCCGCACTCCAGCGACTCCAGCTGCATGACTATGGGAACCCTGGCCACGCCCGACGTGACAGGCTGCTTTATTTTTACTTTTTTCATAAGGTTCCTCCTGCTTTCAGTTCATCACAAACGACATGGGCGAAACACTTTCTATTATAACCTGCGCCTCGTAAATTCCCTCTGTCAGCTCCGTGCTGAAGGTGATCCCATAGACCCACTGGCCTATGGTCAGATCTCCCACATGAAGGGCATATTCCGAAAAGCCGTCCGCACTGACCGCTACAGGCGTATCCGAGACCTCTCCATCGGCAATATTGTACTCCACGCCGTTTACTGTCACAGTTTTCCCTTCGGCACTGGACAGATCGTCCTCCGGGATATATACCGTAACGCTCTGGCCGTCGGCCATGGCGACTGCCGTCAGCACCGTATCCAGCCTCCCGAATATCCCCCATACGCAGACGCCCACAAGCAGAAGGATCACTGCCGCAATCACCATCCATATCCCCGGAGTGCAGACACAGATATAGTCATTAAGCTGCTCCGGCGAGGATATTTTGTCCATGCTCTTTTTCCTGAAAATTGAATTGTTCTCCATAGCAACCTCCATCTAGGATTATCCTTTTTTTCCTTTCATCTTCCCCTTAAAATCCAGACACAGCATTGTAATATCATCAAACTGCGGCTCTTCCCCTACAAAGCGGTCAACGTCCGCCTTAACCTCCTTCAAAAGCTCCGTCGACGGAAGATCTCTGCAGCGGTTCAACGTCTCTTCCAGCCGCTTCTTTCCGTAAAGCTCCTGCGCCCCATTGGTCGCCTCGATCACGCCGTCCGTATACTGGAAAATCCTGTCCCCGACATCCAGGACTGTGCTTCCGCTCACGTAGCGCATCCCTTCCATTCCCGCAAGGACAAAGCCATGGCGGATTTTATACGGCTCAAAGCTGCCGTCCTTTTTGCAGATAAACGGCGCCTCATGCCCTGCATTCACAAAATCCAGCTCGCCCGTCTCCAGGTCAAGCACACCCTCATACGCGGTGATAAACATTTCTTCACTGTTTGCCTCACAGAGCAGATTGTTGACACGGGTAAACACCTCTCCCAGATCCCTGCCCGGCAGGGTATGATCTTTGATCAGCGTCTTGCCAATCACCATGAACAGCGCGGCCGGCACACCCTTTCCCGATACATCCGCCATGACGAAAGCAATGTGCGTATTATCCACCATAAAGAAGTCATAAAAATCACCGCCCACTTCCTTTGCGGGGTTCATGGACGCAAAGATCTCAAACTCCTCCCTCTCGGGAAACGCCGGGAAAATGCAGGGCAGCATGCTTGCCTGGATATGCGCCGCGATGTCCAGCTCCGTGCCGATCCTTTCCTTCTCCGCCGTCACATGGGCGAGATTTTTCATATAATCCACAGTATCGCTCATCATATTGGTAATGCTTTCGTTGAGCATTCCGATCTCATTTCTGCAGTCCACATCCGCCGCATGCCACTCCAGTGCGGACGGGTCGGCGACCGCATGGCTCTGCTCCACAAAATTTCCGGCCGCTTCCGCCATCCGGCAGACAGGTCTCACCACAGATCTGTTTAAGCGGCTGACTATAATGAGCAGCATGATAACCAATATGACAGCCGTACCTGAAAACACACCGACAAAATAAATATAAATGGCGTCTTCAACATCATCCATGCTGATATCGATGCATACCAGACAGATTACATTCCCGGCTGAGTCCGTCACCGGCTTTACGCCTGTCAGCGTGTATCCGTAGCCATCATGATAGGATATGTACGATGTTTCCGCGCCGTGAAACATGATGTCATTAAAAAGTTCAAGCACATCATCCGTAAAAGCCTCATCCTCCACAGAATCGCCCAGATTTACAAGCGTATCCGGTTCTTCAAGGACTTCCTGTTCCGTATAGGCATCGCACACATAAATCACATCATAAATGTCATCCTCGTCCAGCGGAACGACGATATACACGTACTCCGCAATGGTGTCGCTTCTGATCGCGTTCAACTCCTTCTGCGTCTGACTGTAAATGTCCGATTCCTCCAGTAAAGCAATGCAAGCTGCCATATCATCGGCATCCACCTGAGAATTCGCTATGTTCAGCAGCGATTCTATATACATCGTGTAGTTTTCCATCGTCTCCGAATAATACAGAAAATATCCCAGACCGCCGAGCACAAAACACAGCACAAGAGCCAGAACCGAGCAATAAAAGACCATCGTGTGGCCCAGCTTTTTAAATCCCCTTTTCATGTTTCAACCAGCCTTCCCCTGCCGCCATCCGCAGCCAGAGCATGTCAGTCCTGTTCCACAGTCAGGATATCCACAAATCCTGTCACCTCAAAGATATCCATGATTTCCTCATTGACATGCCTGATCACCATTTTCCCCTGACGGTTCATGACCTTCTGTGCGGAAAGAAGCACGCGCAGACCTGCGGATGAGATATAGGAAAGGCCCGCAAAATCAAAAATCAGACACTCACTGTCACCGATTTCCTTCTTCAGCGTCTTTTCCAGCTGCGGCGATGACGTTGTGTCCAGCCTGCCCGTCAGATCTATCAACAGCGTTCCCTCTTTCTTTGTTACCTGAATATCCATAATGCCAATCCTCCTACTGATTAAAAGACCAGCCAAGCCACAAGCGGTCTTTTGTTGATATACCTCTATTATTTTAACAAATCTTCTCAAGCTCGAAAATAACGGTTCGCGTAATCCATTCCTACCACTTGCGAAATAATTATAATGGGAAAATTTGCAAAATGGACATAAAAGGAGCCCAGCAGGCTGCTTTCCTGTGCTGTAGGATTTACACAGTTGGATGCTAACCGGCTGGGCTGATTGTGGTATATGTAATTCAGTTTTTCAGTTTCAAAATTGTGTTCTTCACGTTTTTATTTCAGGCTATCGTCAAGCATATCCCGTACATCGTCAGGTAAATCCTCAATTTTCTTCCGTTTATCAATGTATGTAATCGTATCATACTTTCGGCAGCCATTCTTTTTTGAGAATATATACTGCACTTCAAATGCTCCGTCAGCACGATCAAAACTATCTTCAACTCGTAGACTACGAGCTATATAATGGTCGCCCACAATATTCCCGTTCTGATCGGTGTCTTCACTTAAACAGACAGTAAGCTCCAGGTCTGTTAATCCAAACTTGTATGTAAAAGTGCTCGTCTCTGTATCTTCAAGAATAAACAGTTCTGAATCAATAATTTTGCTTATATTTCCCAACTGCGTCATTTTCTTTGAACATAAATCATAGGGATGTCGTGTACTGAAAAAAATCTGTTTCGGTTGTAGCCTTCCCCGTATTGCATCTTTAAAAAACTGTTCAGCAGAAGAATTGGAATCTACCCCTGTCAGGTGCATAAAATCTTTCGTCCTATACACTACTTCAATTGAACGCCCTTCAAAAACATATAAGAACGAGCGTCCAACCATCTTTGCTTTATATTCTGCAGCTGACTTAATAATCGTTTCTACGATTTTAGCTTTATCCTGTACCTTACTCATCGTTTATCCTTCTTCGACAATAATGACAAAAAAATAGCGGGCGATATAAATACCGCCCGCCTTTTCACTATAGTCGCGTGTTATAATGCTGGCCGTCAGCCCCAGTATCCTA
The DNA here is from genome assembly GCA_021199405.1 of Lachnospiraceae bacterium. GTDB lineage: Bacteria > Bacillota > Clostridia > Lachnospirales > Lachnospiraceae > RGIG6307. Next base: position 314 of record JAJQID010000123.1, on the reverse strand, counting down.
CCGAATACCTTTTCCATGGGTAATTTAAGTCCCCCATGCGGACTACATCTGTATCCCAGATGCCGGGCCCAGCGTCCTACCGAACGCCTATTCGCCATGGGCTTTACCCTGCCCCATGCGCAGTACAGCTTTATCGTGCCGCCGCACGGAAGGCATCTCTGTCTTCACCTGTATTATACTCAAGAAAGTCAACAAAGTCAACCGACAACGAAATTTTTTGCGTTTTCGCTCGTCCTCTTGACTTTTCACTCTTTTCATTCTATACTTATCTCAAACTTAGGACGCAAGCGTCCAAAGCAGGAGGTGCAATTCAA
>JAJQID010000056.1 GCA_021199405.1 Lachnospiraceae bacterium | reverse complement strand
TTTTCAGGCAGCCAACAGGAACCACAAGCACTCCATCCTGTCTGCAATACGCGTAATCCCCGACTCCCGTCAGTACCATGAGAAATGACGGCGCTTTCATTTTGTCTGTATCGATTTTAGACTGCAGAATCTTCAGGCTTTCCGCTCCCTCTTCAATCAATTTGTCGCCGCCGAGCTTGATTTCAATCAGGCCATACTTGCCATTTCTCAGGTGTATAACTGCATCGCATTCCAGTCCGTCTTTATCACGGTAGTGATAAACCTCTCCATCCATAGAATCCGCGTATACACGCAGGTCTCTCACACATAACGTTTCAAAAAGAAAACCAAAAGTTTTCAGATCATTTACCAGATCGTTCGGTCCAATTCCCAATGCGGCTGCAGCAATGGATGGATCAACATAATACCGGGTATCCGAAAAGCGAATTGCCGTCTTTGACCGCAGGTTTGGGTTCCATGCAGGCATATCTTCGACTACAAAGATTTTACGCAGGGCGTTAAGATAAGAGGATACCGTTTCCTCATTCAGCGGATTTTCATCATTAACCGCAATGTCCTGAGAAATCACAGTATTCGGTACCTGAGAGCCCTGATTCCTCGCGTAAGAGCGCATGAGTCTGCGAACTCTTTCCGGATTCTTCTGTACATTGTCTGCCCGGTTGATGTCAGAACGAACCACCGCGTCATAATAATCCATGGCCTGATCAAGGGCAATCTCGTCTCTCATATCAAGTGCCTGCGGCCAGCCGCCGCGGCATACAAGAAAAGCAAGTCGGTCAATATCCATCCCTGAGCCACCATCAACATCCGTCATGCCGTCAAACAAATCCTTCAGACTGACTTCTCCCGTGGAATCTCCGGACTCATACAGGCTCATAGGCCGCATAGTAAGCCAGGTGAAACGACCTGTCCCGGAATGCGTAATTTCCCTGGTATCTGCAGGAACGGCAGACCCCGTGAGTATAAACTGACCCAGCTCTCCCCGATGATCTACCTCAAACCGAACAGTATCCCACAACTTTGGTGCAAGCTGCCATTCATCAATGAGTCTCGGCGTCGCACCTTTTAAAAGCCTTTTTGGATTCAACTCCGACATTGTAATGTTCTGTTCTTTTTTCTCCGGATCATCCATATACAGAACACTCACCGCAAGCTGTTCGGCAGTTGTGGTCTTCCCGCACCACTTTGGCCCCTCAATCAAAACCGCGCCTTTGCCCTCCAGTTTACGTATCAAAATATCGTCTGCAACTCGCTTTCTGTATTTTTTCATCCGAACCTCCCTGATTCCATTTTTCTATCCTGTTATTTTTTACTGCTTAACTCATAGTATGCACCAATATGATAATGAATTCAAGGCTTTTCCGACGTTTGGCGGATATTTTTTCCGACGTTTGGCAGATATTCTTTCCGACGTTTGGCGTAAAATAAATCCGTCTGCTGGCCCACAGTTTCCTGCGTAAATTTCTTTCCCCTTACCCCTTCGGAGCCGGAATCTCCTTATACCTGGGATCTTCTACATTTTCCATGATATATTGAACATAAGCCGTCAGTCTTTCCTGCATGTCGTCGTCCGCCACCTCAATCTCGTCCACGATTTCCATGCCGTAAGCACTGTCCTCATTGCGTCTGACGCCAAAACTTAACCGCACCTCATCGTCCGCGGTCAGCCCTGTCAAAGCTGTCGCAGTGATCACAAACACCTCATCAGACAAACCATTCCTGAAAATATGGATACTGTCCGAAACCACTGTATCCCCAATGCCATCTGCCTGCTGGTCTTTATTGCTTCACGATCATTCAGCATCTCCTCTGCCGCCTCATAAAGCTCTGGATAATCCTCATGGCCTACGAGCATGCCCGCATAACGCTCCTCGTCGGAGAGAAATGAGTCTTCTGCCTTCTGCGAATCTGTTATTTCAGCTGCCTCGTTTTCTCCTATACCTTTCAGGCATCTCCTGAATTTATGCGCTTCGCACGATATGTAAGATGTTATAGAAATCTGTTGATCACGGGAAACGGTTTCACCGCTCGTTTCCTGTGCGGCATCGTCATTTTCATTTATCCCATGCCCCTGAATATATGCCATCAGTTCTTCACAGGCTTCCGAGCCAATCATATAATATACCAGCAGACTTCCCTCTGGGTAAATGGATACCGGCATCGTTCCGGAACCCAGGAATGTGATGGAGAAGGCTTCCTCCTCCCTTTCCTGCTCATCTGGCAGAAGGCTGTCAAAGGAGCGTGGAACCATCCGCCAGCAAAACGCCGCCCCAATCAAGGCGACCAACACAATCATTCCCACCCGGAAATTTCTTTTAAAATTTTTCTCTCCCATATTCCCCTCAGACATTCGTATTTTTACTCAAACTTCTCATGGCAAAAACAGGAAGTCTGAGTAAAATTATTATGAAGGAATCATTTCGGTGTGCTCAATAGGGGGACGCTCGGCTGGTTGAAAAGGGGGATAATCCCTGCAACAACGGCAATCAGCGCAAGGCAAGCCGCAATGGTTTTCCATTTCGTCCATTGAAAGAAATGACGCTTTTTCGGTCTGTATTCATTTGCGTCAGAAATCAGATCATCATCAAGGTAATTTAAGGCATTGGCTATTTTCGGCAATTTCAGCTATGCTGTCAAAGAACCAATATTTACGGATAAAGACATTTCTGGCATCTGCATTTTCTGTCCGCAGGAAGTTACTTATCAGCTTGCCGAGCAGTTCCTCATCAATCTCTGACCCGTGATGATCGGGGATGACTTCCTCTAACTCCGACAGAGAAATGACAGTAAGAGCAGACCGTTTCGCCGCACTATCAAAACGTACCCTTTTTTCGCCGTAGGTTGCAGGATTTTTGAAAATTTCTCAAAAAATTTTTGAGCAGGAAAAAGTGCGGGACGCGGCAGCCGAAGATGGCCACCGCGCCCCGCATTGCTATCTCAAAAGTTCAGTGCAGTCTGCATATAAGCTTATTTCCGTTTCACACTTTTAATCAATAAAAACAGATAGTAAAGTGCTGGTACAATCAACATGATAAGGGCAATATATGTAATGTACATATTAAAATTGTCGCCTGAAAAGAAAAGGTTAATTGTAAGCAAAAATGTTCCACATATAAAAACAACAATATTAAAGATACCGATTAATATGTGTGAACAGCAGGAGATACTTTTGTTATCCTGATTAGATATATGCTCCGTATTCATGGCATCAATTCCTTTCTGACTTATGGCAAATTTACTTGAATATTTGCATTTCAACAGCTGGTATATTTAGCCCTATATAAATTCAAAATTACATTTCAGCAGCTGATATTCTCTCATTCCCAGCATCTATATACCTCTCCAAAAAATACAATTCAACAGTTGGTATTTTTAAAGTACTCTCCGGATTTTTGTTAATTATTTTCACAAGACACCTAGATTTTTTTCATACCTGACATCCCAATTAATATAACAATTATTCGGTAAAAGTTCAAATCAGTTTTATAATAATGAGACTAATACTCCCGCTGCTTTCAGGTTCTTAGGACATAACGTTTAAAGCATCTTCCATATTTAATTTGATCAATCGTGCTGCTCTCTCAGGAATAGCCTGAAGCTGCTGAGCAATCTGCTCCGGAGATGAAAGATATTCCTCCATAAGAGCCGGGAAATCGAGCGGTGCAGATTCCATATCCACTTTGATATATTTATGTGCCAGAAGCCACAGTAAAAAACTCTGCGGGGTATTGACTGTCCTGATATCATAAAAAGAGGTAACTGCCGCAATATTTGAAGCATACGCCTTATTCAGCTCATCCCCAAAAATAATTTTAAAAGGAATTTTATTTCGCTTCCAGTAGCTCATTTCAATTCTCTGTATTTCAACTGCTCTGGCTACTTTCGGGTCATTTAAATCGCCAAAAATTACTGATCTGTCGTTTTTCACTGAACACGCTCTCTGCTTCACAATTCCCTTCTCATCAATGTAATCAACCAGAAAATCCGTTGTCATCGGATCATGCCCGTTACCCGGATGTTTTACCCCAAATCCCGCGGCAATTTCTTTTGTCGTTGCAATATCCAGGGGAAATTGCTCACGTATGTCAATTACGTTGTCATCCCATCTGAGAATATAATAGAAACGGACTTCATTTTGTGAGAGAAGGTGGCGCTGACGGCCATCTTTCCAGTCTTTTATTACCCCTTTTGTTCCAAGACTGGAAATATCCCTCGCTTTAATCCAGGGTGTATAATCAGGTCCCTTCCCAGTTCCACGCCCTGACTGATATCTTCGTTTTGTAGACATTCTTCCTGGCAAATCATCTCACCTCATTTCGCTTCCCGAGAAAATATCTCCTCAATCCAGTTTTTTATAGTTGACTTTTGCCCGGAAATATACGGCAAAAACTGTTCATAAGTAAGGCCATGATCATGGATATACTTTTTCGCCTCCCCTGTTGCAGTCTCCTTGCTGCACACTTTCGTAAGAGAACACGAAAGAATATTGATTGCTTCAGCGATTTCTTTCGTTGTATTATCTATCTCAAACTCACAGCCCATGAGCCTTATCTTCTTTCCGAAGGCATTCACCAGTCGGCCCGTTAAGCCTGCTTCCTTATTTGTCTGAATACTTATCATATCCGGCTTTTCATTTATAAATCCACCCGTCCTGCATCCGTGAAGGTTCAATCAACAACACACGGTAATCCTGAACAAATGGCAGGAGCCGGTCATCCGGCAAATCAAAAAGCTCCTTCAGACTCAGCGCTCCGTCCCAAGGTTCTGGCCCGAAGTGGATACAAAGGGTAATCACAGGCGACAGTCGATCCGTTCTGTGCATGCCTGACAGAAATTCTGCAGAGCTTTCCTTCTCTCCCGCGTTCCTGTGCAGCACCCGCAGCTCCTCTGCCTGCGCCGCGTACTGCAATGCGTCATTCAGCATACTGCGAATCGGCATTCCATAATGGATATTTGTCTGCGCCTCGATCCCGAAAATCACATATGCGCAGGTATCGTCCGTCATGACAGTCCACCGCCGAACAACATCGCGGTACCGCTCCACCGCATTATCTCTTCCTTTGTATGTCTCTTCTTTGTCACCATGCTCAAAAACATGTAAAAGAAGATGAGAATCCAGCGGCCTTAATGAAGTCGGTTTCACCACCGTTTCCCCGCCGTACAGATAGTAATTCACCGCATCCGCGAAAATATCCGCATCGCTTAAGTAATCCTTTGTAGACGTGTCCTGTACACCCATTCCTTTCCCTCTTTCTGAAACGCCCGGTGTCAGGAATTTTCCTGTCTCCAATTTTAACACGTATTATCCGGATATTCAAGTACAATATTATTTTGCTTTAATTATAACCGTCTGTCCTGTTTATCCGACATTTTTCGCACTGACGTTTCACTATATATATGCACGAAAGTGCCAAAATGTCGCAAAATTTTTTAATCGCATTTTATATTTTATCTTACATAATATATATGTATTTTCTGATTGCATTCGTAAGAAAGAATTCAGAAATCTCTGTCTTTCTCCTTCCAAATATGATAAACTGTTCCACATACCTGTTAACAACGCTTTGAACAAAAGTAAATAGTGCCATATATGACTTTCTCACTGGCATTGACCTGCCTCAAAGCAACCTCTCCAAAACAGTTCAGGGAGATACGTGCATGAAATATATGACCTTTCAGAATTCCTGCTCCTTTTGCTGCCTGGCCAATATGCTTGAAAAATACGGTCTGGACATTTCCGACAGACAAATTCTCATGGACGCAGGCCTGCCGTATATTTTCAGATATGACAGTGCCTCGGATACCTTCCTGACCGGGGCGATGCTGCAGACAAAAGAGGACTATAACCGCGCCCTCCGTCAATACGGCTTTCTTTTTGTTGATACCCTTGTCCGGAAAGAAGCGCTGACCACATTTCTTTCCGCGCATGTCCCATGCATGATTGGACTTTCATGCGGAAATGGGAGAAAACATGCCATGGTTCTGACTCGGTTAGAAAACGATACGTTATACTTTCTTAATCCGCACAGGGAGCACGATGAAGAGCCGGATGAAATTGCCCTGACCACCGCTGACCTGTCAACGCGGGTTGACGAAGAAAGTCATGTCGGATATCTGAAACCGATGGATAATAAAGACAGGCCGCAAAGCGAAAATCTCAGGGATTCTGCCCCTGCAGAGCTTTCCAAATCACTTCAGGCCCTTACGCTGTATGAGGAGCGAATGACTGCTTTTTGCCAGAATCTGCTTTCTTTGGCTGAAATCCTGGCGATCCGGGATTCCCTGCTGCGTCCTATTGCTCTGGATCTGCCTGTAATGATGGAACTGATCGGCGAAATAGATCTACATTCCAGGCTGCTTCTTTTCCAGAAGCAGATTTTTGCGCTTTTCAGACCCGATGAAGAAAAAAATCCACAGGCACTGGATCTGGCTCTGTTTTGTGAAATTATAGAGAATTATAAAAAGCTACTGAGCTATCATGCAGGATGAACTCAGCAGCTTCCTCTGATCACTTCCACTCATTCCACCTTCACAGCCTCTGCCAGATTCTGAAGCGATCCTCCCTCACCCCTGATACCACTTTGCCTGTTCCCGCCAGATTTTCGCGTAATCTCCCTGCACTGCCAGAAGTTCCTCATGTGTTCCCGTCTCCACGGCGCGGCCATCCTTCATGACCACAATCCTGTCAGCTGTGCGGCAGATACCCACTCTGTGAGAAA
>JAJQID010000087.1 GCA_021199405.1 Lachnospiraceae bacterium | reverse complement strand
CTTCTCCTCCATAGGCTGACGCAGCACCTCCAGTACATCTCTGCGAAATTCCGGCAGCTCGTCCAGAAACAGCACTGCCCGGTGAGCCAGCGAAATCACGCCTGGCCGTGGAATACGCCCTCCTCCCGCCATGGCCTGCACGGACAGCGTATGGTGAGGATTTAAAAACGGGCGCACGGTGATAAAAGGCCTCTGCTCGTCCAGCTTTCCCGCCACACTGTAGATACTGGAAATTTCCATGCTCTCCTCCGCGGACAGGGGCGGCAGAATGGAAGGAAGCCTTCTGGCAATCATGGTCTTGCCCGCCCCGGGCGGCCCGATCAGCAGGAAATGATGAAAGCCTGCCGCCGCGATCTGGGCGGCTCTGCGGGCCTCCAGCTGTCCCTGCACCTCGCAAAAGTCCGGCTGTTCCCGAATACTTTTTTCCTGAAAATAAGCCTCCACATCCATGGTGCAGGCTTCCTTCTTTCCCCCGCCCAGCAGTTCAATGACCTCCGTCAGAGTTTCCAGTCCGTACACCTCAATCCCTTTTACAAAAGCGCCTTCCCTGACGTTGGCATCAGACAGCACTACCCTGGAAAAGCCCTGTTTTCTGGCCTCATTGACAATGGGCAGCACCCCCTGGACGCCCCGGATCTCCCCGTTCAGTCCAAGCTCCCCCAGAAACAGGGTTTTCTCCAATCCCTCCGCTCTGATTTCTCCCGCCGCATAAAGGGCGCCGACGGCAATGGGCAGATCCAGACCTGTTCCCGTCTTTTTGATATGGGCCGGGCTCACATTTACCGTAATCCGCAGATTGGGCAGCTGACGGCCAATATTTTTGACTGCCACACGGACCCTCTCTCTGGCCTCCTTCAGCTCATAGCCCAGGTTGCCCACCATATCAAACGATGGAAGCCCAAAGGAAGCATCCACCTCCACCCGCAGTATTCTGGCGTACATCCCCTGCATCATCCCGCTGTAAACATATGTATACATACCAAATTACCTCCTCTTCTTTTTCACATACATGCCGCCAATGCATTCGCACTCCCCCGCCAGCTCCAGCTCCAGTAAGACAGTCAGAAACTCCGGCAGCCTCTCCCCGCCGCCGTTTTCCTGAAATACCTGGTACAGCCGCTCCGCAGGCTGAGGGGTCAGATCCAGCAGCTCCAGGACACTGTACTGCAATTGAGAAAACGGGAATCCGTTCTCAGCCCCCGGCTTCTCTGTCACCCCACGAAGCTTCTCTTCCTCATCTGCCGCCTTTTCCCCGCCCTGATCCTGAAAACCCCTTCCATCTTTCATCGAACCGCTCTCCCGCTTCAGCGCAAAGCTTTCCCATACCAGCTCCGCCATGCGCTGCGGAGATGTTACCAGATGAGCACCCTGCTCATACAGCCTGTAGCAGCCCTGACTTAAGGCGTCGGTGATTCTGCCGGGAAGCACCGCCACCTCCCGGCCCTGTTCCAGAGCCATATCCACGGTAATCAGAGTTCCGCTCCTCTCTCTGGCCTCGATCACCAGCACCAGATCCGCGAGACCGGAGATCAGCCGGTTTCTGGGCGGAAAATTTCCCGCCACAGGCTGGACACCCAGAGGATATTCGCTGATCACACCGCCTTCCTTCACCAGCCGCTCATACAAAGAACGAGACTCCGCCGGGTAGCACACATCCGCCCCGCTGCCCAGCACCCCAAAGCTTGTCCCTCCCGCCTCCAGACAGGCCGACTGGCTGATGCTGTCCACCCCTCTGGCCATGCCGCTGATCACCTGAATCCCTGCCGCGGCTGCCGCCGCTCCCATCAGCCTGGCACACTCCCTTCCATAGCCGGAACAGGCTCTGGCCCCGATAATCGCCACCGAGGGTTTGTCCGGATCAGGCAGTCCCCCCTTCACAAACAGTCCATAGGGTGGATCAGGAATCTGCCTCAACTGCTGCGGAAAGCACAAACTGACCGCACAGCTGCAATCACAATCAACTTCATCCTTCGTACCACCCGAAGCTATCTCTGACCTGATCCCGATGCAGCCGGAAGCTGTCACAAAGCTGATCCCGGCCCGCTCACACTGCCTCCACAGCCTGTCCGGCGCAGGTGTAAATTCCCTCAGGCTCCTGATCTGAGAAGCCTTCATCACCTGAGAAAGCTCATCCTCCGTGGCCGCAGCCGCTCTTTTCAAGCTTCCAAACCTCTCCTCCAAGCCATACAGCGTCTTTCTGCCAATGCCCGGAACGCTTGTAAACCAGAGCGCCCACATCTGCTCCTCTTTTTCCAAAAATTCGCACATAAAAACGCCTCCCCATGCATATCCCTCTACTTATATATGCACGGGAAGACGGATTCGTCACAGATTTTTTACCTGTGCGGTTACAATTCAACAGACCATTTGCATGCAATTTATTGTATTGCAAATAAGCTGTTGAATTAGCAACCGCACAGCTGGAATTTTTTGATGTCAGTAATGGAACGCTTGCACGACGATTATTTTTTCTCTGCAAACACCCATTTCTTCTGAATTACATAGCTGATAAAGAAAATGCCCGTGTCCACCACTGCCTTCGACAGCACTGTAGGGATAGCTGTGGGCATCATTGACACCAGCTGCGCGCTGGCCAGCATCTTGCCCACAAACAAAATGGCATACTTCACCGCCTGAGAGCCCATGGTGCGGGCTGCTCCTGAACTGCCTCCCGCTCCGTCAAAGCTCCAGAACTTATTCATCAGAAAATTCAGAGTTCCGGCGATGATTCTGGAAATAATCGTGGCAAGGTAAATCATCTGCACCCGGGGCAGGGGAATCACCTGGCAGAGACCGTAAAACAGCAAAAGCTCCACCGCCGAGCCGGTCAGAGAGGAGGTCACAAACTTCAGAAATGGAATATATTTTTTTATAAAATCAATCATGGTTCATCAGCAGCATTTGCAGCCTGTTTTCCACATTGGCATAGCTGGTGTCCGGATCCAGATCCAGAGGTAAAATCTGAATATCCGGGTATCTCTCCTTCAGTTTCTTGATCACGCCCCTGCCGCAGATATGGTTGGGCAGGCAGCCGAATGGCTGTAAAATCACGAAGCGCTTCACACCTTCCTCCGCATAGTGGGCGATCTCCGCAGCCATCAGCCAGCCCTCGCCGCAGCTTAAAGTCTCCGGAATAATATCCGCAACTCCCTGATACATGTCTCTGGGACGCATGGCCTTCTGATACAGCGGGTGTCTGACCGCCGCCTCCTCCAGTTTTTTCTGAATCTCATCGAAAAGCCAGGTCACAGCGAACGGATAGGGAAAGATATTGGCATGGTATTCTGAGATTTCACACTCCGTGGCGCGAAAATCCTTGCGAAGCTGGTCTGTGATTCTGGGAAATACGGTCTCCATGCCGTTTTTCTCCAGATAGCGCTCAATGTCAAAGTTGGAGCCCGGATGGTAGGTGACCAGCAGCTCGCCGGTCACAAAAACTCTGGGTTTCAGATGACTTCTGTCGCAGGGAATGGCTGCCATCTCATCCAGACATCTCTCAAAAGCCCGTCTGGCCTCGCCGATGCCCTTTCGAATTCCATCTGCAATTTGCCGGACACAGCCCTGATATACCCGGTCCGTCTCCCCCGGATGGATTTCGTATGGGCGGATTTTCCTGCAAAGCTCCGTCAGCATATCCAGCATCTCAAAGCTCCAGACCGCCTCCAGCACCGCGCCGACACCCAGCAGAGAAACGCCCGGGTGCATGTCCTTGGAATCGCCCATGTCCGTGGTCAGCACCGGTACCTGTGAAAAGCCGGCGGCATCCAGGCCCTTGCGCAAAAGACCCGCATAATGGGACATACGGCAGTCACACTGGAATTTTACCATACCTACCGCTACTTCGTCCAGCGCATAATTTCCCTTCTGCAGGGCGCCGATCAGTTCCCCGATAACCATCTGGCAGGGAAAGCAGATATCGTTATGTACATATTTTTTGCCAAGGCCGATCTCCTCAAGACCGCCCACCGGAATCGATTGAACAATAAAGTTTTCTTTTTCCAGAATCCCGCACAAAAGGACGGAAACCTCCGCCGAAATATTGGGAATCAGAAGGGTACGTACCTTTTTATCCTTCTTAAAGAATTTGACAGGACTGGGGGCGGGCAGGGGGCGCACTTTGGTATCATCCGCGCCGCCTTTTCCTTTCCGTCGGATCTCTACTGTCTCAATAAAGGACTCTGTGCGGATGCCCAAGGAGCCTGCGGCATCGCTCTCATCTACCTTTAAAATCAGGGGCGGTTTGTCCGCCCGTTCCGTCATAATCCGGACAATCTCATCGGAGAGCACCGCATCGTGGCCGCAGCCGAAGCTGACCAGTTGCACATATTCCAGCGCCTCATTTTCCGCGGCAATCATGGCTCCGGCAAGCATCCGGGTATGAAAGTTATTGGTGATCTCAATGCGGGTATTTTTCAGATTCTGCTCATCAAGCCCTGGGATAGAGTCCACCGGCAGCACGGAAATGCCCTTTTTGAGAAATAATTTTGAAATATCGTGGGACACAAAGGGGTCCGTATGGTAGGGACGTCCGGCCAGCACCACGGCATAGCTGTGATTCCTTTTCGCCTGGTCGATGATCCGGGACGCCTTCTCCGTCAGGGCTTTTCGGAACAGCCTCATAGCCTCCTCTCCCTGTAAAAAAGCCTCCTCTGCTTCCCTCTTCGGCACTCCCAGGGTCTCCACCGCATACCGGCAGATCTGTTTTTTTCTGTTCTTCTCAGAAAACCAGTGGAACACCGGCGTGTCAAAGATCACATCATAGCGCTCCTCCGGATTCTGGGAATTGCGCACCATCATGGGATAGCCCTGCAGAACCGAGCAGACATAAGGGCTTTGCTTGTCCACCCCCTCCGGCGGCATGTGCATGACATAAGGGAAGAAAATCCGGTCCACCTTCTGTTTTGCCAGGTCAGCCACGTGCCCGTGCACCAGCTTGGCCGGGAAGCAGACAGTATCGGAGGCCACAAAGGTCAGCCCCTCCTCGTACATTCTCCTGCTGCTTTTGTGGGATAGCTTTACCTGATAGCCCAGAGCCCTGAAAAATGTGCTCCAGAAGGGACAGCTGTCCCAGAATTCCAGCACCCTGGGCAGGCCGATGACCTCCGTTCGCTCAGTCAATGCATGATATGGATATTCCTGAAAGAGCAGGGTTTCTCGCTCAGCAAACAGATCCGTGGGCTGCGACTCACCCGTATCCTGCCCCCGCTCCCGTCTGGTCAGCACTTCCCCGCGCTCGCATCTGTTTCCCGTAACATAATATTTTCCATCGGAGAATGAAATCACCGTGCGGCTGCAGTGGTTGGCACAGCCGGGACAGACCACGCCGGTTCTGGTTTCATAATGAAAATCTTTCAGCCCTTCCCTGCCGATAAAGGAGGTTCCCTTCTGATCTGCGTAACCGTATTCCTCAATATGGTTTCGGGTCAGCATCGCCGCTCCCAGAGCGCCCATCTCTCCGGAATAAGGCGCCAGATGCACCTTTCTTCCCAGATATTCCTCCAGGGCTCTCAGCACTGCAGCGTTGTTGAAGGTGCCGCCCTGCACAACCACGCAGTCCCCCAGCGTGTCCGTGTTGGAAACTCTCACCACCTTGGTGAACACATTTTCAATGATGGAACGGCACAGTCCTGCCATAATGTCCCGGGGACTTTTGCCGTTTCTCTGTTCATTGATGATGGTGCTGTTCATGAAGACGGTACAGCGGCTGCCAAGGCGGGCCGGATGCTCAGAGGCAAAGGCCTCGTTGGAAATGTTCTCCACCGGAATGTTCAGGCTTTCCGCAAAGGTCTCCAGAAAGGAGCCGCAGCCGGAGGAACAGGCTTCATTCAACATGATATTGGTGATCACGCCGTCCTCCAGCCAGATGGCCTTCATATCCTGTCCGCCAATATCCAGAAGGAAGGTGGCCTTCGGAAAAAAACGGACTGCCCCCGTGGCGTGAGCCACTGTCTCCACAATATGGTAATCCGCCCCGAAAGCCTTCGCCAGCATCTTTTCCCCATAGCCGGTGGTGCCTACACCCAGAATACGCAGCCTGATCCCCTGTTTTTCATATTTTTCATAAAAGCCGCGGATGCCGTCGCAGACCACCTGCAGCGCCTGTCCCCCGTTGGAAGCATAAAAACGGTCGATGACCCGCTCCTTTTCATCCATCAGCACCATTTTAGAAGTAGTGGAACCGGAATCAATGCCCAGCCAGGCGCAGATTTCCCCATTGCGAATTTCCGGCTCCTCCACGCTCATGCGCTCCGCTTCGTGGCGCGCTTCAAAGGCCTGCCTCTCCTTCTCATCTGTAAAAAAGGGACGGCTGGAATTTTCCGGCTGTGCTCCCTGTTTTTTTAAGAAGGCAGAAAGTCGTCCCGCCATCTCAGAGAGGGACATCCCGCCGTTATTTCTGCCGCAGTCCTTTCCATCCGCTGCTGCCGGAGACATCCGGTCAATGGCAATGGCCGCTCCCCGGGCCACAATGGTTTCCGGGTGCTCCGGAATCAGAATCTCATCCTCTTTCAGATGCAGCCTCTCCGCGAACACCCTTACCAGGGTTGGATGAAAGGTCAAAGGCCCGCCCTCAAAAATAATCGGCGGCGCCAGCTCCAGTCCCTGGGAGAGGCCGCCGATAGTCTGCCTGGCAATGGCATGAAAAGCAGAGAGGGCGATATCCTCTCTGGCCGCCCCCTGAATCAGCAATGGCTGAATATCCGTCTTGGCAAAGACCCCGCAGCGGCCGGAAATGTCATAGATGTGACTGCCGGCCGCCGCCAGCGCCTCATACTGCTCCGGC
>JAJQID010000192.1 GCA_021199405.1 Lachnospiraceae bacterium | reverse complement strand
TCTTAGCCCCGTAAGGGGCGAGAAAGCACGCGAAGCGGGCGGGATTGCGCATGTAGAGGGAAGCGGCTGTGAATAGTAACAAAATAAAGGAAGGAAGCACGATAAGTATGAGAAACGCCAAAATCAGAAGGACGACAAAGGAAACAGATATTTCCATGGAGCTTTGTCTGGACGGCGCAGGAAAGGCAGAGATTGACACAGGCATTGGTTTTTTTGACCATATGCTGGATAGCTTTGCCAGACATGGTCTGTTTGATCTGAAGGTGAAAATTGACGGTGACCTGAGGGTGGATGGACATCACAGCGTGGAGGACTGCGGTCTTGTGCTGGGACAGGCCATCCGGGAGGCCGTTGGAGATAAAAAGGGAATCCGCCGGTATGGTTCTTTTATTCTGCCTATGGATGAGGTGCTGGTGCTCTGTGCGGTGGATTTGTGCGGCAGGCCGTATTTTTCCATGGATGCGGAGTTTCCTACGCAGCGCTGCGGGGAGTTTGACACGGAGCTGGTCAGAGAATTTTTCTATGCGGTTTCTTATTCCGCGGCTATGAATCTTCATATTAAGGTGTTGTCGCCGGGGAACAGTCATCATATGATTGAGGCGATTTTTAAGGGATTTGCGAAGGCACTGGATATGGCAGTATCGCATGATGAGAGAATTACAGATGTGCTGAGTACGAAGGGGAGCTTGTGATAATTTATTGCATAGAGTCGTGCAAAAATATATAAACTAGTGCTTTTACTTTGTAATTCTCGTTTCAGATTAGGAATCAGATTGTAAAGAAGAGGAAATGAAAACGAAAGGTTGAACATGAATGGATTGATCGCAAAAATATACATCAAAAATGGACAGGCGGTAATGTCTCCTGAGAATCCGGAAAGGATCGAGATATCTCCGGTTGATTTAGCAGAGGAGGCCAGGGAGCACGGCGCTCACGCTCTTTATATCGGAAATCTGGCGGACACGGATGGGGAGCATGAACAGAATCTTGGAGTGCTCAGAGAAATCTGCGGGGTCAGTGAGATTCCGGTGATTGGCGCGGAGTATCATTTCCTGACCCGCATGGAGGATGTGAAAAAGCAGCTATATGCGGGCTGTAAGCATGTGGTGCTGGATGGGGACAGCGCGGATTCTATGGCGGTATTGAAGGAGGTTTCACAGAAATTCGGCAGGGAAAAAATTTTTGTGCGGGCACTGGATTCTTCCATGCCGAAGGGAACTGCTCTGGATGAAATCACCAGATTTGCTTCTGAGGTGATGGATTTATCTGACGAGGAGAGATTTGTGGACGCATACAGTCTGGTGCAGCAGGAAAAATCGGAAGAAAACGCACTGGAGGCGGCCTTTGGCTGGGAAGATTTCAAAAAAGACCCTCAGGGACTGGTACCTGTGATTGTACAGGACTATAAGACCGGGCAGGTGCTGATGGCTGCCTATATGAATGAACAGGCTTATCTGGATACCCTTCGCACCGGTAAAATGAATTATTACAGCCGCTCCCGCAAAACCCAGTGGCTTAAGGGTGAGACCTCGGGACATTTTCAGTATGTAAAGAGTCTGACCGCGGACTGTGACATGGACACCATTCTGGCCATGGTGCGTCAGGTCGGCGCGGCCTGTCACACCGGCAGCTATTCCTGTTTCTTCAATGAAATCACGCCGAAGCAGTATGAAGAGAAAAATCCTCTGCAGGTCTTTGAGGACGTATATGCTGTCATTCAGGATCGCAAAATTCACCCCAAGGAGGGCTCCTACACCAATTATCTCTTTGATAAAGGCATTGACAAGATTTTAAAGAAGGTGGGAGAGGAGGCCACGGAGATCGTGATCGCGGCCAAAAATCCTGACCCGGAGGAAATCAAGTATGAGATTTCCGATTTTCTGTATCATGTGATGGTGCTGATGGCGGAGAAGGGGGTTACCTGGGAGGATATTACCACGGAGTTAGCGAATCGATAAAAAAGCCCCTGAAGAGGAAAATGAATTCCGCTTCAGGGGCTGTCGGGAAACGTCGCCTAATTTGAGATCGCTTTCTGTTCTTCCCGAATGGGCTTCAACAGTTTTCTGTCCAGTCGGATAAAGAAAATAATGCTGAAGGACAGTGACACCAGCTCCGCGATGGGCCAGGCGTACCAGACCATCGACAGGTCGCCGGTCTGAGACAGCAGAAATGCCAGGGGTACCAGAACTACCAGCTGCCGGAGAAATGAAATCAGCATACTGCTGACGCCGCTGCCAAGTGCCTGGAAAAAGGAGGTGCAGACCACGCAGATGCCCGCTAACAGGAAGCTGTAGCTGATGGTGCGCAGGGCCGGAACACCGATGGCCAGCATGTCGTCTGATGCGCTGAACAGCCGCAGAAGCTGGGTGGGAATGAGCTGCATCAGCAGAAAGACAAAAAGCATGATGCATTCTGCGTAAAGCATTCCCAGCCGGATAGTCTTTGTGATTCGTTCCGGTTTTCTGGCACCGTAATTGTAGGCTACGATGGGCACAATGCCGTTGTTCATGCCGAAAACCGGCATAAAGGCGAAGCTCTGCAGCTTGAAATATACGCCGAAGACAGCTACGGCGGTAGAGGAGAATACCACCAGAATATTATTGATACAGAAGGTCATGATGGAACCGATGGCTACCATCAGGACGGAGGGAACGCCGATGTAGAGAATGTTGCCGAGGACCTTCAGGTTTGGTTGAAATTTCTTCAGATTTAACTGCACTTCATCATTTACCTTGAAATTGAGGAAAAGTGCCAGAATTCCGGCAATAATCTGCCCCAGCACAGTGGCCGCCGCCGCGCCTCTGATGCCCATGGCAGGGAAGGGTCCGATGCCGAAAATCAGTAACGGATCAAAAATGATATTGAAAATGGCTCCCAGTCCCTGGGTAAACATGGTATAAATGGTCTTGCCCGTGGACTGCAGCAGACGCTCAAAAATCATCTCCGTGTAAATGCCGAAGCTGAAGCACAGGATAATGGACAGATAATCTTCCCCATACTGTGCAATTTCTGTGTTGGCTCCCTGCAGGATAAACACCATCCTGGTGGCAGTCAGGCCAAAGATCAGAAAAATCAGATATCCGATGGCCTCCAGAAAAATACCGTGCATGGCCATCTGGTTGGCCGCCGCAAAGTTTTTTTTGCCCAGCTCTCTGGAAAGCAGGGCGTTGGTACCTACAGCAAGACCGGAGGACACGCCTATCATCAGGTTCTGGACCGGGAAGGCCATGGAAACCGCAGTCAGCGCATCCTCGCTGAGTCTTGCCACAAAAATACTGTCTACTACATTATAAAGCGCCTGTACAAGCATGGAGAGCATCATGGGAAGCGCCATGGTGATCAAAAGCCGGTTGACAGGCATGACGCCCATCTTATTCTCCGCGGGCGCAGTTGTCTCATTACTCATTCTTCTTTTCCTCCGCTTTCGTTTTTTATCTTCATTTTTGCCAGAGGATATTCTATAGGAATTATCGAATTTTGTCAACAACGGCTTACATTTACGGGAAATTTACGAGAAATAACTCAATATCAACTTGTGTTAATAAAAATTTAATAATTTTGTCTGTGACGAATCGGCTTTTCCATGCCTATATAAAGTGAAGGAGGCCGGATATGAATGCAATGACCAGATTTTCAGATCAAAATTTCAAAAGAGGGTTGCAGTTATCTCAGAACAGGGATATACTACGGATATACATCCGAGGAGGTACCAAAATGCAGACACAGGTAAAGGAATGGGGCAACAGTCAGGGAGTGAGAATTCCAAGGGAAGCCCTGATGGAAGCAGGAATCGATCTCAACGAGATTCTGGAGATGAAAGTTTCGAAAGGAGCCATTATGCTGGAGAAGAAGTTCAGACACAGGACACTGGAGGAAAGAGCGCAGGAGTTTAACGGACAGCTGAATCTGGACGGAGAATTTGACTGGGGTGAGGCTGTTGGCCGGGAGGTCTGGTAATGGGATATTATCCTCAGCAAGGAGACATTCTTAAAATTGAATATATCCAGGTCCCTGTTCTTGTTGTCAGTCGGGATTATTTTAATGAGTCCGGTGAAATTATCGGCTGTCCGTTGCTTGCTTCGTCCACGGAAGGACCATTGCATATTTTTGTCTCAGATGGTGAAAGGGGCGGCTATGTCCAGTGTGAGAAGCTGAAGCTTCTGGATCTGTCTGTCCGCGGATATAAGAAGACAGGGCAGATTGAGGCTATGGACAGGATGAACATTGCAGATGCGGTGCAGAGTATCTTTGATTATTTTTGACATCCATCCCCTGCCTTTTATAGTTATTACTGAACGACAGTGCGCATCATTTTCGGAAGCAGTTCTTTGAGATATCATTTTCAGAAGGGAGTGTGCCAAAAAGCGGCAAAGCGGTAAATTCTATGTGCAAAAAAAGAATATTTCTGGCGGGAGATTCCACCGTGCAGAGTTATCCGAAGGAAAAGGAGCCCCAGACCGGCTGGGGGCAGGTCTGGTGGGAATATTTTCAGGGGGCAGAGCGGTGTATTTCTTATCCGTCGGACAGCTTGTTTTCTCAGGCAGTCTGTTATGAGCTTGAGGATGTGATCATTGACAACCGGGCCATGGCGGCCAGAAGCAGCAGATCCTTCAGGGAGGAGGGAAGGCTGTCAGACATGGCCGGAGTCATCGGAGAGGGAGATTATCTGCTGGCGCAGTTTGGCCACAATGACGCCAATCAGGCAAAGGAGGAGCGCTATGTGCGGCCGGAGGATTTTGGCGCTTCGCTGTCTCCCTTTGCCGAATTATGTGCAAAAAAGGGGGCTGTCTTTGTTCTGGTGACACCCATTGCCATGAGAAACTGTGAGGACAGCTCTGAGGGGAAATTTACATACAGCTTTCCGGAGTATCGGGAGGCCATGATCAGGTATGCAAGGGAGACCGGGCTGCCACTTCTTGATCTTGGAAAGGCTACCACTGAGTATTGTGAGAAGGTGGGGGCGGAGGAGTGTAAGAAGCTTTTTCTCTGGGTAAGACCCGGGGAGTATCCGGACAGTGAGTGCGCTGACGGCAGGCAGGACAACGCCCATTTGCAGCTTGCGGGAGCCAGGGCTTTTGCGGGAGTACTGACAGAGCTGATAAAAAAATATGACCGGGATGACCGGCTGGACACGCTGCGCTCCTGGCTGCGGTAGCGGAGCTATGCCCCGGGATGGTCATGAAATGGATAGAGAGGGATGATTGCAAAGATGGAAATGAGAAAAGTGACATTGATCGGTCTTGGAGCCATGGGCTCCTTCTTCGCGCCCCGTCTGGCGGCGGGACTTGCGCCGGGAGCGTTCCGCGTGCTGGCAGATGGAGAGCGGAAGGAAAGGCTTGAAAAGCAGGGAGTGACCTTGAACGGCGTAAATTACAAATTCCCGGTGATTGAGCCTTCGCTTACAGGGGATCCAGCGGATCTGGTGATTATGGCGGTGAAGGATATGGGACTGGATCAGGCCATCGTGGATATTCGCAATCAGGTGGGGCCGGATACGCAGATTCTCTGTGTCATGAATGGGATTGAGAGTGAGGAGCGTGTGGCGGCAGTCTATGGATGGGAGCGTGTGCTCTATTCCTATATGAGGATTTCCATCGTCATGGATCAGGGCATCGCGAACTTTAATCCGAACGGAGGCTCCGTTCACTTTGGAGAAAAGGAAAACGGGACGTTCTCTCCCCGGGTTCAGGCTGTGAAGGAGGTCTTTGATCTCTGCAGCATTCCCTATGAGATCGACGAC
The DNA here is from genome assembly GCA_021199405.1 of Lachnospiraceae bacterium. GTDB lineage: Bacteria > Bacillota > Clostridia > Lachnospirales > Lachnospiraceae > RGIG6307. The sequence goes on along the minus strand of JAJQID010000192.1, from coordinate 1,103 downwards.
GATATGCTGCACGGATTGTGGTTCAAATTTATGTGCAACGTGGGAGAAAATATGACCTGCGCCCTGCTGGGGATTCCCTTCGGCGTGTTCCGCACAAACGAGGACGCCAATTTTATTCGCCGGGCCGCTATGCGGGAGGTGGCTGCAATCGCCCGGAAGAAGGGCGTCAACATTGGGGAGCCGGAGATTGAAAAGCAGGAAAAGATTATTGTGAAGCTTCCTTTTGAGAATAAGCCCTCCACCCTTCAGGATCTGGAGAGGGGGCGGAAAACGGAGGTGGAAATGTTCTCCGGAACGGTGATCCGCATGGGAGAGGAGCTTGGCATAGCTACTCCTGTCAACCGTGTCCTGTATCATGGAATTAAGGTGAAGGAAGCGGAAAATGAGAGGAGATGCGGCAGGTAAGCCGGATTTTGGGGCGTATAGAATTGATGAGATTTTCGGAAATTTATACAGCAGGGAATGTCGGAAATTTTGTACGGATTGCCCGTTGCTTTCTTTTTTGAAAAACGTTAAAATCGGACAGTAACTGAAAATAAAAACACGGACGACACAAGTGGCGCCATGCGCGTAAATCTGATCACGGGACGATGGATATACCCTGATCGGATTTTCCCCAGCCACTTGTGTTTTTTTTGCCCGTGAGAATGAAACCTCCCGCTGCTTGCGACGGGAGATTTCCATGCGGAAATTTCACCGCGGAGGAGGAAAGATATGCCTGAAAACAAGTTTCAAAGAATGATTTTTGCGTTAATCACTGTGATTATCACAGTACATGGGTATGTGTTCTACAGCCTGTATGTGATCAACGGAGCAACGCTCATGGAGGTCACAGATGCTGACAGTGTGCTTCACGCAATCCAGGCGCAGGGCGGAGTATACATGTTTGGACGCATGCTCCCGATCTGGGCGCTGATCCTGATTGAATTCTGCTTTGCCTATGCGCTGGAATGCACTGTTGGGAGCCCGTTTTCATTTAAGCTTGCCTGTAAAAATTTTGACCCGGCCAAGACACATCCAGTACTTTTTGAGACTGCCGTCATCTGCGCGACCGTCGGCCTGATGGTTCCCACAATGAGCTTTCTTGCGGCGTTGTTTTATTA
>JAJQID010000030.1 GCA_021199405.1 Lachnospiraceae bacterium | reverse complement strand
CAATATGGATTATGAGCACATGAGCAGGTACAAGAAAGGCATCTGCTTTCTGATGAGGCATAGATTGTATGTGGTGTTTTATTTTCTGATACGTTATGTTTATCCGGCGGCGGAAAAGGTAATTAAGAGGTAGCGGATATTGAATAAGCAATATAAAAAACTGGGCGTCAATGTAGCGGCCATTATGATCAGCAATTTTGCGTCAAAAATATTATCTTTTCTGATTGTCCCTGTTTATACGGCGGTATTGACTACCCAGGAGTACGGGGTTGTGGATACTCTTTCCACGACGATCAGCCTTCTGTATCCTTTTTTTACTCTGTTAGTCAGTGAGGCGGTGCTGCGATTTGCCCTGGATAAAAACGAAGATCAGCAACAGATTTTTTCTATTGGCTTCTGGATTACTATCTTTGGGTTTGTGGTAATGCTTCTGGTTTCTCCGGTCTATTTCTTGTTTGATGGACTGAAGGACTATTACTGTTACTTTATGCTTTATTACTTTGCAACGACTCTGCAGATGCTGCTGAATTATTTTATCAGAGGCATTGAGAGGGTGAAGCTGTTTGCCTTCAATGGCTTTCTGGTTACCTTTGTATATCTGGTTTTAAATATTGTATTTCTGCTTGTGCTGAAAATCGGAGTTCACGGGTATTTTCTGGCGTTAATTATTTCCAGCTTTTTCGGATGTATCTTTACCTGGTTCGCAGCTGGACTGCACCATTATCTGATACGCCCCTGGAGGATGAACCGGGGTCTGATCAGGCAGATGCTTCACTATTCGATCCCCATGATCCCCAACTCTATCAGCTGGTGGATCAGCACCTCTGCGGACAAATATATTCTGATTTTTTTTCACGGGTACGCATTGGCGGGAGTGTATGCTACTTCACAGAAAATCCCATCTCTGTTCGCCATGATCGGTACGATCTTTCTGAATGCATGGCAGATTTCAGCGGTGGAGGATTTTGGAAGTGAGCAGTCCAGATTATTTTATTCAGATATTTACAAAAAATATTCTTCTTTGAATATTGTAGTGGTATCTGCTTTCATCTGTGGTACACAGCTTCTTTCCAGAATTCTGTACGCGAATGAGTATTATGAAGGCTGGATTTACACGCCGGTGCTTCTGTTCTCCTTTGTATTTCACGCACTGGCCGGGTTCCTGGGAACAATTTATACCTCGGCCAAGGAAACTAAATTTATGTTTGGATCCGCAGTCGCGGCGGCTCTGGTTAATATTATACTGAATTTTGTATTGATTCCGGGGTTTGGAGCCATGGGAGCGGCCTGGGCGACATTAATCAGCTATTTTGTGATGTGGCTGGTCAGACTCATGGATTCCAGACGTTTCATCCATCTGGATATTTATCTGAAAAAGGATATTGCTTCCTATGTGCTGATTTTGGTACAGATGGGGCTTTTGTATCTGCAGACTATTCCGGCTTACATCGGAGTGTTTGCGGTATTTTTCCTGCTGATGTTTTTACACAGGGAGATCGTTGTGGGTGTGATCCATCTGGTGCTTGGCAGACTTCACTCAACCAAAGAAGGTCAGGCGTAAAAGAAGCAGCGACGACACCAGAGAGGTGAAATCTGCACAGAGGAGATAATAGGACATGAAGATATCTTTTTCATTGCTTGATCGATGGAATCCGTTCAAAGTTGAAAAATCCAGGCTGGACAGGTGGGCATGGACTTTTATTGTTTTTTCCTTCTGTTGGACAGATCTGGCAGATTATTATTACTGGTGCGATATCAAAAAGCTGGGAGTTTGGGTGATTGCTGCTCTCTATTTTTATATTCGCTTTGATGTTTATAAAAAGTGGAAAAAACCCTATATGATCTGCGGCGTCCTTTTGGGAATCGCAGGCTGGGTTTATTTCCTGAGGGTTAATTTTTTCAGCTTTTACATCTATTTTAATTATGCCATGGGGCCGGTACTGATCGTGTGGCTGCCTCTTCTGTTTGATTCGGCTGTGCAGCTGTATCATAATATCCGGTCAAAAAAGCGGATGGGATTGTCGGCGTCAGCAGTATTTTTCTATGTCATGACCATATTTATTCTCTTATCGCCATGTGACGAGCTGAAATATCGTTACGTTGCGGTGGCTGTTTTTCTGATTCCGCTCTGCGTATATGATACAGGAGAGGAATTCCGGAAGAATCTGCTTTTGGGAATCATCAATGGTCTGTGCATCGGTTTTGTGGTGAGTCAGCTGTATTCTTTCCTTTTTGTGCCCTATCTGTATGGGCATGAGCGGTATCGTTCCTATCGGTATTACACGACCTTCGCGGGAGAATCCTATATTCTGTTTTTTATTGCTTTATATATAAAATATTTTCTGCTGAAGTCAGCGGGAGCAAAAAAGTGGAAGAGTGCTTTATTTTATCTGTTGGCGGTTTTTGACCTGTCGCTGATGTATCTGGCGGGAGGACGGGCGCCTGTTCTGGCAGTGATTTTTGTGACCTTTGTTTTCCAGGGGATCGATGTTTTCCGAAGAAAAAAAGAGGTGGGATTTTTGAAAAAAACAGTCCGCACCATTTGGAACAGTGCTCTTGTGGGAATTCTTTCTCTTGTTTTATTCCCGGTGGCCTTCTGCGCAGTGCGCTATATGCCGGAGATACTTAACCGCCCGGATTATCTGGATTCCATATATAATCGGAGATACTCTATTGTGACCAATTTCCTGGGCAGCCACTATCAGTATGATAATGAATACAAGCAGTACTATCAGGGAGGAATGAGTGATCTGGACGGAATGACCTTCGCGGAGGCTCTGACTTTTTGCCTGGGAAGGATTATTCCCGGGGCTGACTATATCATTCCTGATTATTTTTATGAGAAAGCGGAGCAAAATAAAGAGGATCGTTATGCGCAGTATCTGGAGTTGGGATATACGACGCAGGAGGATTATGACAGGTATATTTACGAGCTGGAAAATGAGGATGAGATCATTGAAGCCTGGCCGGGAGACAATCTGGATTTCCTGGAGCCTGATGAGGAGACGAAGGGAGAAAGTGAGTTAAACCCATATTTTGTGAATATTTATGAGGCTTCCAGTATGGAGGTCCGAAGCGCTATTCATAGATTCGCGATAGAGCGGCTGAACTGGACAGGCCATGAGTATGGGGAGTTTCAGTTTTATGAAGGCTACTCGTATACCATGGAGCTGACTGTGCTCCCCCATGCTCATAACGTGTTTCTGATCATGGGGTATAATTATGGCATCCCGGCGATGATTGCTTTTATAGCCATGTTTGCCGCGGCAGTTGTCAGCTCCGTGAGGACGTATCTGAAAACGAAACGTCTGGAGGAGCTGCTGCCGGCCATGTTGATTATCGGAATGAGCATTTTTGGTATGTATGAGATGGCCTTTGATTTTCTGTATGACAATGCCTATACGGTGATGATTTTGCTTTGCGTGGTAGGGTTGAGAACCCCCAAAAAAATTATTTTCCAACCGTCACAGAAAAACTCATAATATCCTTTTTCTGCGGCTCCACGGTGCGGATGTCCACCTTCTTCTCCAACTCCTTGCCCAGGTACGCGCAGTCGGGCAGGGTGCTCCAGGGTTCAAAGCAGATGTAGTTTGTGTTGAAGGGCTTGTATTTGGTCCAGATGCCGATGGTCGGAAAGTCCCGGAATTCAAAGGTAATGTAACGGCCGGATCTGCGGCTTTTAAGGGAGATCTGATCCACACCGGGGTTTCTCAGCATCAGGGCGTCTACCTTAAAGAGCTCCATCTGCAGATTCAGCTTTCCGTCTTCCAGCGGGATGGTGTCGGTGCCGTCCAGAATCAGAATGTGTTCATCCAGCTGCAGGGGATGGATGGCATCCAAGGTACCGAAATCCAGGTAGTAATCTTCCATAACCTCTCCGGGCTCCAGGCAGATATTGTAGCCGTCGTGGCCGCCAATCTCATAGTAGAGGGTATCGCTTCCTTCGTTTGTGACAATATGCTCCTTTTTCAGGGTATTGCCGCATAGGGTGTAATTGATCTGCAGCCGGAACGGGAAGGGATACATTTTTGCGGAAAGCTCGTTGGGTGTCAGAAGGAAGCTGACGGAATCGGACTTTTTTGAAAGAACCTGAAATTCGCTGTCCCGGCCAAAGCCGTGGTTGGTAATATGATAGGTTTCCCCGCGCAGAGTATATTCGTTATCCTTCAGTCTCCCAATGGTAGGGAAGAGAAGAGGCGCGTGTTTGGCCCAGATTTCCGGGTTCCCCTGCCAGACATATTCAGTATTGTCCTCTTTTAAGATCAGGGAAACCATTTCAGCGCCCTTGGTGTTAAATGCAGCTTTCAGAGTTTCGTTTTCGATAGTGATGTACATTTTGGCCTCCGATACATTTTTTGGATTTACGCAAAAAAATGCTTGTGTTTTTTATCAACATTTATTATAATCATTCCTGTTGGAATTCACAAGAGGGTTTCCATGAGAAATGTTCACGGCAATGCGGGATACAATCATCTGGCTGCGGGCTGTGGACGGAAATGGCAATCATGCCACTGTGGCTCAGTCGGTAGAGCGACGCACTCGTAATGCGTAGGTCAGGGGTTCGAATCCCCTCAGTGGCTCTTTTGGAAAACGGGGCGGTTTGCTGCTCCGTTTTTTGCTGTAAAAAATCGTAAATAATAGAAGAAAGGATGAGACCATGGATCATAATATCTTAGGGGTTCCCTATCGTTACAGTGCACAGGTGCCGCACAAGGGAGTCTTTCGAGTGACCGTCACATTGTCCGGCGGCAGGACAGGCGTCAGAAAGTTAAATCTGTACACGGGCAGAAGAAATCTGATCTGCCGGGATATGGAGCTTGCACCCGGGGAAACGCGCACCATCGTTTTTTACAGTCATGTGTGCGAATATCTGCCTGTGGTGGGAGAGCCGGCGCAGCTGAAGCTGAGCATCGACGTGATGCTGCTGGGAGAGACGGACTGTCTTGCAGACTGCCTCTGTTCTGTAAAAATGGAGGAGGCGCAGGTTCCCACAGTCTTTATCGGGGGCGACTCCCTGGTGGCAGATTATGAGGCGGAATATCCCTACAATCCCCTGATGAGCTTTGGCAGCTGGGGGCAGAATCTGCCCCAGTATTTTGAAGGGCTTGCCTTTTGCAATCAGGCCCACGGCGGGCTGACCACCAACTGTTTTCGGCAGGATGGCCACTGGAGTATTGTCCGGGATCATTTAAGCCCCGGCGATGTGTTTATGATGCAGTTCGGTCACAATGACCAGAAGCGACGCAATCTGAAGGCTTTTGACCAATACGCCTCCAATCTGCGCTGGTATATCCATGAGGTGAGAGAGCGGGGGGCGTATCCGGTGATTGTCACTTCCATGAGCCGTATTCCCGGCAGGGATGAGGACGGCTGGTATGATCTGCTGGAGGATTATGAGATGAGCTGTCTGCGGGTGGGCAGGGAATGTCATGTTCCTGTGATCAATCTTCATGAGTATTCCTTCCGGTTATTCTGTGAAAGGGGCGTGGACTGGTGCAAGGATTATTTCATGGATGTGACTCATACCAATGATTATGGGGCGCTTCTGATGACCCGGTTTATTGCCCGGGAACTGGTCAGACTTGGGGTGGAGCCCTTTGCTTCTCATAGAAATGAATTTGATGGGGAGCCCTGGACGCCGGAGCCTTCCCTGCGGCCCCAGGGCGACATTTCCAGCGCGGAGAAGGAGGAAAAGCCGGTGCTTCCTCATGACCTGCCGAAGCTTCCCTACGCGGACTGCCAGGGAATCTCTCAGGAGCAGAAGCTGAAGGAAGCCATGTGGAAGGGACTTCTGGATCCCTGCATTCTGTATTTTCATCCCTTTGACGTGATGCCCAGAGGGCAGTTTCTGTACCTGTTCTTTAAGGCCATGCCGGAGCGGGTCAGAAAGCCCTGGAGTGCGGTTTACTGTGATGTATACCGTTATGAGTGGGATGCCGGGAATATTCAGGCGGCTTACGACAGTGGTCTGATCGACGCATCTACCACGCCGGACGGGCGTTACAGGCCGGATGATGCTCTGACTGGAGGGGAATTTGCGAGCATTATGATTCGCAGCCTGCATCCACTGGGGGAGAGGGAGATTTCCATGAAGGACTGTGAGCGGGAGGCGGAGAAACAGGGACTTTTATGGAAGGGCTATGACGCAGAGAAACCGGTCAACAGGGCAGACTGTACCGCGGCGCTGGTTAAGCTTATGGATCTGGCCTGACGCTGAGGCTTTAAAAAGGATGTTTCGCCAGTCAGGCAGAGCAGATAGACAGATTGCCCCCGTGACAGTTCCTAAATCTGAGGTTCAATCCAGCCCGAATATTCCAGAATGGCGGTATCCTGCAGAGGCTTTTCCTGGCGCATGACCTCCCGGCGATAGTCTCTTGGCGCCATATTCATAATCTGCTGAAAATGACGGTTAAAGCTGGAGAGCGTATGATATCCCACGGTCTCGGAGATATTCAGGATGGATTCCTGGGTGGAGCCTAACAGGATGCAGGCTCTTGTGATTCGGGTGTTATGCAGATAATCCAGAGGTGCGGTATTCATAATTTCCCGGAAGGTGCGGCGAAAATGGGTATCGCTCATATGGCAGAGCCCGGCCAGATCCTCTATGGTAAACTGCTGCATATAGTTTTGAGTGATATAATCCAGGGCAGGCGCGATGCCCAGGCGGTTATCGTGGCTTGGCGCCGGATTTTTCTTTTCATTTTTTAAATTGGGGGGGGAGCTTACATGGATATTATTCTCTCCGGTCCCCGCCTCTGCCCTGTAAATTTCCATATACATAGCCAGCAGAATTCCCTTTGCGCTGACATCGTATCAGGTGTGCTTTTCGGGCAGCTCCTGGACAGCGGAGAGATC
>JAJQID010000124.1 GCA_021199405.1 Lachnospiraceae bacterium | reverse complement strand
CTTTTTGGCTGTGTAATTGCCGGGCATGGGTTCAGAAGGATGAAAGATTGAAAATTGCACATAAAAAATAAAATAAATGTAAAATATATAAAATATCAAAATAGGGCTTGCAATTTCTGGAAAAAGAGTTATTATGTGTATTAGCACTCGGGAGAAATGAGTGCTAATAACCGAAATGAAGTTCAAAGTCATATAGAAGGAGGTTCATTGTAATGAAATTAGTTCCATTGGGTGACAGAGTTGTATTGAAGCAGCTGGAAGCTGAGGAAACTACCAAGTCCGGCATCGTGCTTCCCGGACAGAATAAGGAGAAGCCCCAGCAGGCAGAGGTCATCGCGGTAGGCCCCGGCACAGAAGAGGTCAAGATGGAGGTAAGCGTTGGCGATAACGTGATTTTCTCCAAATATTCAGGAACTGAAGTCAAGGTAGAGGATACCGAATACATTATCGTAAAGCAGGGCGATATCCTGGCAGTATTGAAATAATCCGGAGGTAGAAAGACATGGCAAAAGAGATCAAATATGGAGCAGAAGCCAGAGCGGCTTTGGAGCAGGGCGTTAATAAGCTGGCGGACACTGTAAGGGTGACCCTTGGACCGAAGGGCAGAAACGTAGCGCTGGATAAGTCCTACGGCGCACCGCTGATCACCAACGACGGCGTGACCATCGCCAAGGAAATCGAGCTGGAGGATAATTTTGAGAATATGGGCGCGCAGCTGGTGAAGGAGGTCGCCAATAAGACCAACGACGTTGCAGGCGACGGCACCACCACAGCTACTGTTCTGGCACAGGCCATGATCAATGCCGGCATGAGAAACCTGGCGGCGGGCGCAAACCCGATTATCCTGAGAAAGGGTATGAAGAAGGCCTCCGACGAAGCAGTTGAGGCTATCAAAGAGATGAGTACTCCTGTCAGCGGCAGAGACCAGATCGCAAGGGTAGCGGCTATTTCCGCCGGTGATGAGGAGGTTGGCAACCTGGTGGCTGACGCCATGGAGAAGGTTTCCGGCGACGGCGTCATTACCATTGAGGAGTCCAAGACCATGCAGACTGAGCTTGACCTGGTAGAGGGAATGCAGTTTGACAGAGGTTATATTTCCTCCTATATGTGCACCGATATGGACAAGATGGAAGCGACTCTGGATGATCCCTATATCCTGATCACTGACAAGAAGATTTCCAATATTCAGGAGATCCTGCCGCTTCTGGAGCAGGTGGTACAGTCCGGTGCCCGTCTGCTGATCATCGCTGAGGATGTGGAGGGCGAGGCTCTCACCACTCTGATCGTCAACAAGCTGCGCGGCACCTTCAATGTAGTGGCTGTCAAGGCTCCGGGCTACGGCGACCGCAGGAAGGAGCAGCTGCAGGATATCGCTATCCTGACCGGCGGCAAGGTTATCAGCGAGGAGCTTGGCTATGAGCTGAAGGAGACCACTCTGGATATGCTTGGCCGTGCCAAGAGCGTGAAGGTTCAGAAGGAGAACACCGTGATTGTGGACGGCGAGGGCGACAAGTCCGAGATCGCTGCAAGGATCGCACAGATCAAGAAGCAGATCGAGGAGACCACCTCTGACTTTGACAAGGAGAAGCTGCAGGAGCGTCTGGCAAAGCTGGCCGGCGGCGTGGCAGTGATCCGCGTGGGCGCGGCTACCGAGCCTGAGTTAAAGGAGATGAAGCTGCGCATGGAGGATGCTCTGGCGGCCACAAGAGCAGCTGTGGAAGAGGGCGTTGTGTCCGGCGGCGGTTCTGCTTATATTCATGCTTCCAAGAAGGTTGCCGCTCTGGCAGATACCCTGGAGGGCGATGAGAAGACCGGCGCTCAGATCGTGCTGAAGGCTCTGGAGGCTCCATTGTATCACATTGCATACAATGCCGGACTGGAGGGCAGTGTGATCATCAATAAGGTATATGAGGCAAAGGTTGGGACCGGCTTTGATGTGCTGACTGAGCAGTATGTGGATATGGTAACTGCCGGTATTCTGGATCCTGCCAAGGTGACCAGAAGCGCTCTGCAGAACGCCACCAGCGTTGCCAGCAGCCTGCTGACTACCGAGAGCGTTGTGGCGACCATCAAGGAACCCCCGGCTCCGCAGATGCCGCAGCAGGATATGATGTAATGAGCGAAAGTGAGGAAAATGCATGCTCGCATGCATTTGACGAGCGGCGAATTGGATCGTGACGTTTTTTGTCACGATATAATGCTGCTGCCGCGGTCACGCAGGGAATGGCTGTTGCGCAGCCAGAGCTCGGCGCGATGGTAAGTGACATGAAATTGTTTGCTGTATAAGAGATAGGAAAGAGGTGCCTGCTTCTGCGAAGCAGGCATTTCCTTTGTGAAAAATAAAGTTGAACTGTCGCTGTCCTGTCCTTTTTTTCTTGCCATAATTTCTCATAAAGGGTATAATACCGGAGTATTAACATGAAAAGAGAAGTATACCATGGATAAAGACACAAAATTACACCGTGTATTCCAAATCGCCTCCATTTTTCTGATTTTGGTTTCTGTGGCGGTGATTTATCTGACAAACCGATACATTCCCTTTATGATGGACGACCTGTGGTATTCCACCATGCTTTCCTCAGAAGAGCCCATTACGGGAATCGGAGACATCATTACAAGTCAGATCTGGCATTATTTTAACTGGGGAGGCCGCAGCCTGACCCATGCCATATTGCAGCTGACATTACTGGCAGGGGAGAATGCGGCAGACATTCTGAATGTAGCCATGACGCTTATACTGTGTTTTGTTATCTGTACAATCGCCGGCGTCCGCAGGGCAACTGCTTTCTTTGCGGCCATTGGTATGCTTTTGGGGCTGAACGCTAACTGGAAGATGAGCATGTTCTGGCAGGCAGGGGCGGCCAACTATCTGTACATTACCAGCTTCATTTTATTATATCTGTATTGCTATCTCAGGGAACTGGATTCGACGAAAAAGCTGCCGGGCATTACCTTCTGAATCGTTCCGCTGGGCATTCTGGCGGGATGGAGCAATGAAAATATGGGTCCTGCTGTCTGGATCGTCAGTCTGATGATTATTTTCATAATCAGAAAAGAGGGAAAACAGATCAGACCCTGGCATATTCTGGGTAATCTGTGCTGCCTTTTTGGCAGCGTCATGGTGATTGCAGCGCCCGGCAATTTTGTGCGGAGCTCTCAGATTGCTGAGACCTATTATGGAACCCTTTGGAAAATTTTTCTGCGTTGCTACGCGGAGTGCCAGGCGGCATTAAACTATCTGTTTCCTGCATTGCTTCTGCTGGCAGGTGTGCTCATTGTCAGCAAATGTGTCCTGAAGCTTCCCATTGGCAGAAAAAATATTCTGCTCCTTTTGTGCGCTCTGCTGTCCTGGGGAGCCATGATTTTATCTCCTCACTATCCGGATCGCGCAACCTTTGGCACCATGTCTCTTCTGATTTGCGTGGTTATTTCCCTTTCTGCAGATGTAATAAAGGCAAGAACAGATCTGTTGGCTCCGTGCATGGGAATTTCTGCGTTGATCTGGCTCAGGGGCATGTTTTTCCTTGGGGAATTTATCGCCACTTGCTGGGGATGGATTGCCTGAAAGATTTGGGGGATAAATCCATAAAATGGTATTTTTATGGAATCTCTTTAGAAATTAAAAAAAACTGCTTGCAATTTGGTAAAAATAGTGCTAAAATAAATAAGGTTAATTAAATATTCAATGATGATGAGAGTTTGCCCCGGCAAGCTCTTTTTCAATGTATATCATAGAAGGTTACTTTTCACAGCCGGCCTGAAGTATATAACCAGGCTTGTCAGTCCTGATTGCAGGGGCGGTGAAGGACAATCAGAAAAGAGGTATTTGTATGGCAAAGCAGGAGTCCGTGGCGGAGAGGACAGAGGCGCTTCTTGTTCCCATCGCGGCGCAGTTTCAGGTCGATATCTATGATGTGGAATTTGTGAAGGAGGGGAGCGACTGGTATCTGAGGGCTTATATTGATAAGCCGGAGGGGGTTACTATTTTGGACTGTGAGAATGTCAGCCGAGCACTGTCGGACAGGCTGGATGAGGAGGACTTCATCGAGGATGCCTACATTCTGGAGGTGTCCAGCCCTGGTCTTGGCAGAATCCTGAAAAAGGACCGCCATTTACTAAGCGCCCTTGGGCAGGAGGTGGAGGTAAAGACCTATCGTCCCATAGACGGACAGAAGGAATTTTCCGGAATATTGAAGGAATTTGACGCTGCAAGCCTTACATTGGAGTGCAGAGAGAATCATCAGACCAATGACAGGATTTTTTCGCGCAGAGACCTGGCGGTGATCCGCCTGGCGCTGGACTTTTAGAGAATTTTAGGAGGAAATGAGATGAACAAGGAGCTGTTGGAGGCGCTGGATCTATTGGAGAGAGAGAAGCAGATCAGCAAGGAAGTCATGTTTGAGACCATTGAGACTTCCCTGATTGCCGCCTGCAAAAATCATTTTGGCAAAACTGACGCCGCAAATATGAAGGCAGTGGTGGACAGAGAAACAGGAGATTTCATTTGCTTCGCGGAGCGGCAGGTGGTGGCCACCGAGGAAGAGGTGGAGGATCCCACCGCTCAGATTTCTCTGGAGGAAGCCCGCAAAATCAATCCGGGCGTACAGGTGGATGAGACTGTCAATGTGGAGATCAAGTCCAAGGATTTTGGCCGTATTGCCACTCAGCATGCCAAGAACGTAATTTTACAGAAGATCCGCGAGGAAGAGCGCAGTGTAGTCTATAATCAGTATGTAGGGCTGGAGAAGGAAGTGGTCACCGGAATTGTGCAGCGTACAGTGGAAAAAGGCGTCAGCATCAATCTGGGAAGGGCCGACGCCCTGCTGCCGGAGAGCGAGATGATCAAGGGGGAGGTATTAAAGCCCACTCAGCGTGTGAAGGTGTTTATTGTGGAGGTTTCCAACCGCAAGGGGCTTCGCATCAGTGTCAGTAGAACCCATCCGGATCTGGTCAGACGTCTGTTTGAGGCAGAAGTTACGGAAATCAGCGACGGCACGGTGGAGATCATGAGCATCGCCAGAGAGGCAGGCAGCCGCACCAAGATGGCGGTCAGAAGCCATGACAGTAATGTGGATGCGGTGGGCGCCTGTGTGGGAATGAATGGTTCCCGCGTCAATGCCATTGTGGATGAATTAAAAGGAGAAAAGATTGATATTGTTCCCTGGGATGAGAATCCGGGCAACTTCATTCAGAACGCCCTGGCGCCTTCCAAGGTGGTAGCTGTGTTCGCTGACCCTGATGAAAAGACCGCCAAGGTGGTGGTACCGGATTATCAGTTGTCCCTGGCCATCGGCAAGGAGGGACAGAACGCCCGTCTGGCGGCAAGGCTGACCGGATACAAAATCGATATTAAGAGCGAGACCCAGGCAAAGGATGCTTACGGCTTCCGTTATGAGGATTATCTGGACGACGACAGTGAGTACGAAGAGTATGACGGGGAATATGACGACGAGTACGGGGAAGAGGAATACACTGACGGCGAGTATGAGGGCGAAGACGAGTACGGGGAGGAATATGCTGACTCTGATGAGTATGAGGACGCTCCGGAGGGCGACGCCGAAGGATATGAAGAGGAATACGCTGACGGCGCTGAAGGATATGAATATGCTGACAATGCTGAAGAGTATGAGGAAGAAGCCGAAGAGCCTGACGAGGAATAAAAATGAGTAAAAAAATTCCCATGAGACAGTGTATCGGCTGCGGTGAGTCCAGACCCAAGAAGGAAATGATGCGGGTGGTCAGAACGCCTGAGGATACATTTGTCCTGGATGTGACAGGCAAGAAAAACGGAAGAGGCGCATATCTTTGTAAGAACGGGCAGTGCTTAAGCAACGCAGTCAGAAATAAGGGCCTGGAGCGTTCTTTTAAGATGAGTATTCCGAAGGAAGTATATGAGAGCCTCGCGGAGGAGTTTGACAATATTGAGACAGAATAAAGTGGAATCATTGCTGGGGCTGGCAATGAAGTCCCGGAATGTGGTCAGCGGGGAATACTCCGTGGAAGAAGCGATAAAGAAAGGAACGGCGTATCTGGTGGTGGTCGCGTGCGACGCATCCGAGGGTACCCGCAAGCACTTCAGGGATAAGTGTGGTTTTTATCAGGTTCCTTTAGTGGAATATGGTACCAGAGAGTCTCTGGGGCATGCTCTGGGAAAAGAGATGAGAGCCTCACTGGCAATTGTAAATGATGGTTTCGCCAAAGCTGTCTGCGCGCAGATAGATGAGACGACAAAGCAGATGGGGGTGGCAGAATGAAAGAACAGGAAAACAAAGAAGTTAATCAGAAATTCGCAGTGAAAAAGGAGGTGGCGCCTGTGCAGGAGAAGAGCACACAGCAGGATCAGCCCAAAAAGAAAAAACGAATCGTGATCGTGGGCAATCCACAGAACAGTAAGAGCGGAATGAATGTGCCCGCCAGGAAGCCCTCCGGCAAAAGCAGCGGCGGGACGGAACGTGCGCGCAGCAGCGGCAGTAAGACAAGACCTGCCACGGCTCCCGGCAATAATGTAAAATCGGAGGATGTGGCGGCAAAATTCAGGGCCGCCCTGGGAGAAAAGGAGCCAAAGAAAACGGCACCTGCTCCGGCGCCGGTTCCGGCACCCACTCCTGAGCCGGCTCCGGCTGCAGAGGAAAAAAAGCCTGTGATTTTTGAGCCTGAGCTTCAGAAGCGCCCCTTTGTAAAGGTGGAGGAGGCGTCCGAGAGAGCGGCGAAGCAGTCGGCGGCAAGGTCTGCCCAGTCCCGCGAAGGAGCGCCCCGCCGGGAGGTGAAGAGCGCCCAGGAAACCGGAGAGCGGCGGGAAGGCCGTCCTTCAGGTTCCGGAAACGGAGAGAAACGCGACAGCCGTTCAGATGGCCGCAGAGCGGGTACAGGAAGCGGTGAAC
>JAJQID010000014.1 GCA_021199405.1 Lachnospiraceae bacterium | reverse complement strand
GTGGGCGGCGGCGACGCCTTCGCCAGCGGCCTGATTTACGCCATGATGCACAACTACAAGGCCATGGATATGGTCAACTTCGCAGTGGCCAGCAGCGCCATCAAGCATACCATCCGAGGCGACGCCAATATTACGGATGACGTGGACACCATCCGCAACCTGATGAATATGAGCTACGATATTAAGAGATAATCCGCTGTTATTGTCTGAGAAGCGGCTGTTATTTACAGAAAAAGGCTTCCTGCACGTATTCGCATGGGAAGCCTTTCCTGTTTATATGTACTTGTAAATATTATAAATATTTATAAGAATCATGACAACCATCAGCCCAATAAAAAGCCTGTCAACTGTCTTTTCATCAATCCTTTTATTAATATGACGGCCACAGACACCGCCCAGAATTCCTCCCGCCACCATCAGAAGCAGCAGTCCAATCTCCACAGCCGGTACAGAACTGGTCACGACCGTCACAAGCAGACTGGCCGCCTGGGAAAAGAAAATGATGTACAGAGAGTCCTCCGCCGCCTGTTTGGTGGTCATGGAAAAGAAATAAAACAGCACCACCAGATTGATGGGACCGCCGCCGATGCCCAGAAAAGACGATAACACCCCTAAAAATAAGCCGATCAGCACGCAGAGTGCAGCATTATGGATCTGATGCGTTTTGATTTTGGCCTTGAAGATCGTGTAAATCAACGTTCCAATGGTCACCAACAACAAACAGGCTGCCTGCACTGCGCCCACCCGATCCGGATCTTCACTCAGAGATTTCACATAAGAAAACATCTCTTTTCCAATAAGTCCGCCCACTGCCGCACCCATAGCCAGCGGAAATCTGGTGCGATCCCCTGCCCCGGAAGCTTCCCTGCCTCGGTCCAGTCTATTTCTGATCACAGAATAGGTGGTCATGGACAGCACCGTACAGCCAGACAGAAAGCTGATCGCGGTTACACTCAGGATTCCAAAGGAATCCAGCACCGGCTTGATGATAACGCCGCCTCCGATCCCGCAGATGGCCCCCACAACGGACGCGCCAAAGCATACAATAAAAAAGATAACGTAAGTCATAAAACTGCCTTTCTCGTCTGTATTTCAAACCAGTTTATCTGCCTTTACCGGTATCACTCTGCGCAGAAAAATCATGGCAATGCTCTGTCACTGCGCATACATTCTTTGTCGTGCAGGCAATGCTCTACATTATATATTTTTAGTATACTCTCCTCATTTACATAATAAAATAATTATGTTAATATAAAACACATAATGATTTAATTATGAATTGGGGTAAAAAAATGACACTGAAGCATCTGAACATCTTTTCCGAGGTCTGCCGGGCGGAAAGCATCACAAAAGCCGCAGAGCAGCTGAATATGGCCCAACCCGCCGTCAGCAATGCCATCCGGGAGCTGGAAACTTTTTACGGGGTCAGGCTTTTCGACCGCATGAACCGCAGAATTTATATCACTCAGGCAGGACAGGTTCTTTTAAATTACGCGAATTCCATTCTCCTCCAGTTTGAGGAATCCAAAATTGCCCTGCAGGGCAGTGACGCCATCGCCAAAATCCGCGTGGGCAGCAATATCGCCTTCGGCACTACGCACCTGCCGCCAATCATCGCGGACTTTGCCAGGCTTCACCCGGAAATTTCCGTGAAATCAACCATTTTAGCCTCCAGACAAATTATGGATGACCTGCTCCACAATCGGCTGGATTTCGCCATTGCGGATGATATCGCCGACATGAACGAATTATACCGGATTCCACTTGCTTCAGATCAGATGGCGGCTCTGTGCAGTCCGGACTTTGCTTTTCTGCCTGCGTTACTAAAAGGATGCCCCCTCTCTGTCAAAGCCCTCTCTGCCGTCCCTCTCCTTTTGCGTGAACCTGGCAGTGGCTCCAGAGAGCTTCTGGACAGACTTTTCCACCGGGAGAAAATACAGCCTGTCATTGCCGCGGAAAGCTCCAGCACCCAGGCTCTGATCGAACTGGCCCTGCAGGGTCAGGGCGTGGTCTTTCTTCTATCCGACGCCGCCAGAGTCTATACCGACGCCGGCTCACTGATCCTGCTGCCCATTGAGGATGCTGACCTGACCCGGCACTACTCGCTGTTTTATCATCGACAGAAATATCTGACAGGCAGTATGAGATGCTTTCTGGAATATCTGAAATCCAGATTCTAATGACACTTCTTTATATCTGAAAGCAGCTCCCGCCCACAAACTCCCGGCAAATGCTGTTGTTGGGCAGCTTTTCACTGCTGACACCCAGAAAATAATCCAGAAACTTCAAAAGCCGGGTAGCCTCATTGTAGGAGGGGTCATCAGGACCTATGCGAAACAGCAGCGGCTCCGCAAACTGCTTCAAAACGGCCAGCTCATAGACCAGAGCAGAATTGAACATCACATCCGCCTCCTCCTGGAAGGGAAAGATGTACTGCTCCTCCCCCCGGCGCACGGAAGGCCACATCTGAATGGTGTAGGAGGCGTTCATGCCCCGGGTAGCCGCGTCCCTGACAATACGGCGCAGCATACGATTGTCTGTGGAGGGAATACGATTATGAGAATCCACATTCAGGCTGGTCAGTGCGCTGATATAGATCTTGAATTTACTTTCCGCCGGCAGAGTATAAGATAATTTGTCATTCAGGCCGTGAATCCCCTCCAGCACCAGAATATCATCCTCTCCAAGCTTCAGACGCTTTCCGTTGTATTCCCGACAGCCGGTAATAAAATTGAAGGTAGGAAGCTCCACCTCCTGCCCGCTTAACAGGGCGATCATATCCTGATTAAACAGCTCCACATCCAGAGCTTCCAGACATTCATAGTTGGGTTTCCCTTCCTCGTCCAGAGGCGTATCCTTCCTGTTCAGGAAATAATCGTCCAGCGCGATGGGATGAGGCTTCTTGCCGATGGTTCTCAGCTGAATGGAAAGCCGATGACTGAAGGTTGTCTTACCGGAGCTGGACGGTCCCGCAATCATGACAAAACGAACACCCTCCCTGGCAGCGATCATCTGGGCAATCTGGGCAATCTTGCGCTCCTGCTCCGCCTCCTGCACCAGAATCAGATCACTGATATTGCCCTCACAGATCTTATCGTTCAGATCCCCCACTGTCTCGATCCCCACCTGCTCATACCACCGGTGGGATTCCTCTAAAGTAGCCTCCAGCCTGGGACGGGGTGTGTAAGGAACCAGAGTATCCATGTCCTCCCTGGCAGGCAGCACCAGAAAGAACCCGCCCTTTCCCTCCACAAGGTCAAAGTTCCTGATCCGGGAGACCTCCTCCAGGCAGGGACCATAATAATAGTCATAATATCCATTCAGGCTGCGCAGATTGATACCCCCGCTGCGGCGGTATTTGAAGAGCCTGGCAATTTCATCCAGCTTCTCATCCTGCATCACCCTTACAGCCTCTTCCTTCGGAAAATGAGTGGTCTCGACCCTCGCACCGGTGGTACTGTAGGCGATCATTCGCTCCTTAATCTTATTCAAAAGCTCCTGATCAAAGCTCCTTCCGGTCCTGGTTCTCACAAAATAAGCATTGCCGATGGTGTAATCCACAAAACAGCTCCTGGAGGCATCATAATCCACTACATCAGCCACAGCCCGGCACAGAAGCAGAATGGCAGTGCTGACGTAAGCGCGGTATTCACTTGCAGTGTATGTTCTTTTTTCCATGAAAATCTCTCCTTAATATCATATCCGCTTTTCCTCAACGGGACGCCCTTACGGGTGTCTCACATGCGCAATCTCGCCCGCTTTGCGTGCTTTCCCGCCCCTTACGGGGCTAAGATTTGAATTACGTATACCAGAACGGCTCCTCTTCTCTCGCCTGTATCACCGTCAGCTGCGGCAGCATCCGGGCAAGATAATCCTTCATGTATGGTTTAAATAATTTTTCAATTCCAAAATGTCCCGCGTCAATGACATTCACTCCCTGGGCCACCAGATCGATGCCGGTATGATGGTCAATATCCCCCGTGACAAACACATCTGCGCCGCTTTTTACTGCATCCAGGGCCAGATCCTTTCCGCTGCCGGGACAGACAGCCACCGTACAGCAGATATCCTCGGCGTCTCCAAAAACCTTCACCTTCTCCACATGGAACGCGCTTTTCACCGACAGCGCCACATCCCGAAGCGCCATGGGCTCCATCAGCTGCCCGACCCTGCCGATGCCCTCCGTGGCGATCTCATCCTCATAGGTCACCTGAAGCACCTGAGAATTCAGAAGCTCCAGCCGCTCCGCCGCCTCGTCTGCCATACCCATCACATCAAAGTTGGTATGCATGGCGTACACACAAATGTCCGCCTGTATCAGCTGCAGAATCCTGTTCTGAAAAACATCCTCGCCGGTGATCCTCTTCAAAGGTCTGAAAATCATCGGATGATGGCTGACAATCATATCCGCGTCCTCGCGGATGGCCTGTTCAATGATGCTCTCTGTCACATCCAGACAGAGCAGCACCCTCTCCACATTTTTTTCCTGTCGGCCCACAAGCAGTCCCACATTGTCCCACTCCTCAGCAAAACTGACCGGCGAGAGCTGCTCCAGCCACTGCATAACCTCTTTACACGTCATCGTTTTTGCCCTTTTCTTTCGTAGATATTACCAAAACAGTTTATTCCATTTTCCGGCTCTTTATTCTCCGGCTGCCAATTTCCGGTTCATCCTGTATACAAATCATTCCATTCGGCAACAGGCAGTTTCTTTTCCCTTATTCTTCGCCCTGTTATTCGCATTTGTGACAGAACCTCTTTTATTTTGTCTGTCCTCTTATTCAGCTGAATAAGTCTTTCCCGGGCCCTCTTAGTAGTGCCATTCTGCACCTGGGTCTTCGCTTCTTCTCTTATTTTTAACTGATAATGCAGGAAATCCTGCAAAACATCCGGATTTTTTTGTTTTAAAAGGCTTCCATAAGCCAGCTCTGCGTCTGAGGGCAGATCCTCCCGACCGGGCAGCGCCAGAAACATGGGATAATATTTTCCCGTTTTCCTTTCCCCGCCGTCCTCCTCAAACACAATATCTTCCTTTTCAATATGCCAGCCCAGCTTATACACAAAACGGCGCACCTGGCCGATATCCGACTGTGGCTGCAGCAGTGCGCCTTTCATGGAGGCCGTCGTCTCCGGATAATCCGACATTATTTTCATTATCAGCCTGCCGCCCATACCGGCGCAGACAAAAAAGTCCGCTTCCCCTGGCTCCACCTTTGCAAGCCCATCTGAAAGCCGGCACTCCATTTGCTCTTCCAGCCCGAAAATCCGGGCGTTTTCCCTTGCCCGCTCCAGAGGACCCTGATTGACATCCATGGCGATCAGGTGACTTGCTTTCCCCTGCTGCAAAAGAAAAATGGAAAGATATCCGTGATCGCAGCCGATATCGCAGACTATGCCGCTAAGCGGAACCAGCTCTGCTGCCGCTGACAGACGTTTCGGTAATAAGCTCTCAACCTTTCTCTGCACAAATGCCCCCTCTGCTTTTCTGCCTGTAGTTTTCCTTTTCTTTAAATATCTCCACAGTTTTCCATCCAATAGCTGACCAGCAGATCCACCACCTTCTCATAGCTGAGCACCCCGTCGCTTTGTCCGTTGGCCTTCAGATAAGTGTCATTGACCTGATCCGACACCTCCGAAAGCACGCCCTCATGGGTATTCCAGAACGCACTGTTCGCCGTCAGGTCAATCTGCACCTCCTCCGTCAGAAGCGCGCGCACCTCGCTCCAGTCCTCCCGACTGGCGTCATACAGCGCATTGGTGCACTGAATCCACGCCAGCATATAGCCGCTGTAGCAAAAATCCGCGTTCTCCGAACCTGTACACGCCAGAAAGGCAATATAATTGGCCTCCTGCTCCTGCATAAAGCCCCGCAGATGGGAAAGCTCATGGCACATGGAAAAAGGGATATTGTACGCCGTCATCTCCCGGTTATAGTTGGCCTCGATGGTCAGGGGAGAATACACGCCCGTCAGACTCAACACCGACAATATTCCGGAAAATGTCACCGGCTTCGGCGTTGGATAACTTCCTGACAGAAGCGGATATGTATCTCCCAGCCCTTCCATGGCCTGAGCCGCC
This sequence comes from Lachnospiraceae bacterium, assembly GCA_021199405.1. Lineage (GTDB taxonomy): Bacteria > Bacillota > Clostridia > Lachnospirales > Lachnospiraceae > RGIG6307. The sequence goes on along the minus strand of JAJQID010000014.1, from coordinate 18,085 downwards.
AGCTGCCCGGCTGCATACTGCGTTAATGACAGCTGCATAACGCCGTCCTCATCCCGCTGCACCTGAGCCGCATACTCATTCACCATCTCTGTCAGCCACAGACAGGTTCCCTTTAACTCCGTCAATGTATATTCCTGCATCTCGATCCCGGCGCTGTCTGTAAAGGAGGTTCTCTGATAGTTGATGCCGCTGCAGGTCACGAACAGAAACCAGAGAATGGACGCTGCCAGCAGGACTCTCATGCTCCACGAGCCAGGAGGTCTTAATGCTTCGCTTCTCCATAAAGCCCGTTTCTTCCTGCAAGTTTTCGAAACGTTGATTTTGCTTCCGTCCCCACAGTCCTGTTCCCCTGTCCGCTCTCCGGCGGCATCTGTCATTTCCGGTGTTTCTGAGGCTTTTCTTCCATGACTTCTGCAAATCTGTCCTATTGCCAGTGCCAGGCTTCCCACCACCCAGATTACCAACAGATAAATTGCAAACTCCGCCACGGAAAAGGGAAATACTCCAAAGGCCGTTCCGGCCACAGCCGTCCACCATCGGAACACATGAGACGCCCACTAGTCCGCGAAGCCCGGAACCCGCCAGGCACAGGCCAGCAATGTCCAGGACAATATCTGCAATATGATAATTATGATTCTGGTTGCCTTTGTCATAGGTAAAATTATTCCCGACAGCCAAAAGAGCCGTCCTCAATCCAGGTAATCCTTCAGCTTCCGGCTTCTGCTGGGGTGGCGCAGCTTTCTCAGGGCCTTGGCCTCAATCTGGCGGATACGCTCACGGGTGACGTTAAACTCCTTGCCTACCTCCTCCAGCGTGCGGGCCTTACCGTCGTCCAGGCCAAAGCGCAGGCGAAGCACCTTCTGCTCCCTCTCTGTCAGCGTCTGCAGGACCTCGTCCAGCTGTTCCTTTAACATGGTATTGGCGGCCGCCTCGGCGGGTACGGGCACATTCTCATCCTGAATGAAATCCGCCAGATGGCTGTCCTCCTCCTCGCCGATGGGCGTCTCCAGGGAAACCGGCTCCTGGCTGATTTTGATGATCTCACGGACACGCTCCACAGGCATATCCATCTCCGCGGCGATCTCCTCCGGGGTAGGCTCCCTCCCCAGATCCTGTAACAGCTGTCTGCTGACGCGGATCAGCTTGTTGATGGTCTCCACCATGTGAACCGGAATACGGATAGTCCGGGCCTGATCGGCGATGGCACGGGTAATCGCCTGGCGAATCCACCAGGTAGCGTAGGTGGAAAACTTGTAGCCCTTGCGGTAATCAAACTTCTCCACTGCCTTGATCAGACCCAGATTTCCCTCCTGAATCAGGTCAAGGAAGAGCATTCCCCTGCCCACATAGCGCTTGGCAATGCTGACTACCAGGCGCAGGTTGGCCTCCGCCAGACGCTTTTTGGCCTCCTCGTCTCCTTCTTCCATCCTCTTGGCCAGTTCAATCTCCTCCTCCGCGGTCAGAAGAGGGACTTTGCCGATTTCCTTTAAATACATTCTGACCGGATCCTCTGTGCTGACGCCGTCCGGCACGGTCAGGTCAATATTCTCTATGTCAACGGCGTCCTCATCATTGAGCAGAATATCCTCGTCAATCATATCCATATCGTCGTCAGCGGGAATCCGAAGCACATCAATACCGCTGCGCTCCAGGCTTTCCACCACCCGATCCAGCTGCTCCGGCGTCAGGTTGAGCTCCGCCATAAACTCAGTCACTTCCGTAAATTCCAGTATGTTCTTTTTGGACTTGCCAAGAGCCAGCAGCGCCTTGACCTTCTCCTCGTACTTTGCCATTGTGTTTTCGTCCATGATGGTCCATCCTTCCATTATTTAAATAGTATAAGCTTACGTAAAAAGAATATGCACTTTGGGAATCTCTTCCAGAGCGCGTCTTGCGGCAACAAGCTGCTTTAAGGCGTTGATATCCGTTCCCTGTTTCTCCGCGTAATATTCGCAGCTGCTTTGTTTTACCGCATACAGAATTTCCTTCAGCGCCTTTTCCTTTTGCTGCGGATTGTCTATTCCTTCCAGCCGGGTGTGAAAAATCAACGCCACCAGGCGCTGCTCCTCCTCATCCTCAAATCGGGAGATGATACCGGCAGGGTCGCAGCGCCCCTGCTCAAGTCCTTCAAAAAGCAGCTCCGCCACCCGGCGGTAAAGCTCGTCCGTAAAATCCTCGGGCTGTATATACTTTTTGATCTTACCGTAGATTTCCGGCTCATCGGCGATCCAGGTGAGCAGCGTGCGCTGGGTTCTTTTGCGGTTATCCTCCGCGGTCTGTTTTTTCCCTGCTGTGCTCCTTGGACGCTCCACGGGCTTCACCTGCCCTCCCGCGGCCGCCAGATTTCTCACCATCCGACGCAGAAGCTCCGGATCAATAAAATATTCCCTGGCGGTGGCTGTCAGATAATTCTCCCGCTCGATCTCATTCTCGATCGCGGAAAGCCTTCGGGCAAGCTCCATTTCAAACCTTGTCTTCTGCGCCGGATCCTCCGTCTGAAACCCCCGCCGCAGCATCCGGATTTCGAATAAAAAGCCGTCCTCCGCCTTGCGGATTCTCTCCTGAAAAGCCTCCTGCCCCAGATTCTTAATAAACTCATCCGGATCCTTATAGGGCTCCAGATTGATCACTCTTCCGGAAAGTCCGGCCTCCTTCAAAATGCCGATAGCCCGAAGCGCCGCGTTCACCCCCGCGCCGTCGCTGTCATAGGCTAACAGCACCTCCTGGGCATACCGTCGGATCAGGGATGCCTGTCCGGAGGTAAATGCTGTTCCCAGAGAGGCTACCGCCTGTGTAAAGCCCGCCTGATGCATGGCAATGACATCCATGTAGCCCTCGCAGAGGATCAGATTCCCCGCCCGGCTGGTCCGGGCATAATTCAGCCCGTACAGATTGCGGCTCTTATCAAAAATGGGAGTTTCCGGACTGTTCAGATACTTGGGCTTTCCGTCTCCCATGACCCGGCCGCCAAAGCCGATGACCCGGTTGTTGATATCCATGATAGGGAACATGACCCGGTTCCAGAATTTGTCATGAAAGCCCCTGTTCTCATCATAAGCGCACAGTCCCGCCTCCACCAGCATCTCATCGCTGTATCCCTTCTCTCTCAGATAAGCCGTCAGATCCCCGGGAATCTTACTGGAAAAACCCAGTCCAAAATGCCTGATGGTCTCCTCCGACAGGCCCCTGCCGCTCAGATACTCATATCCAGGCTTCCCTCTCGGGGATCGGAGCTGATGACAGAAATACCGGGCCGCCTCCTTATTGATCTGCAGCAAAAGCGCCCTCCTGCTCTGCCTCTGACGGCTTTCCCCGGAATCCTCCTCCTCGGGAAGCGTCACCCCCGCCCGCTCGGCCAGATACCGCAGCGCCTCCTGGAAGGAATAATTTTCATAATTCATGACAAAGGTGATCACATTGCCGCCGGCGCCGCAGCCAAAGCAGTAATACATCTGCTTTTGTCCGGACACGGAGAAGGACGGGCTCTTTTCATTGTGAAAAGGGCACAGTCCAAAATAAGAGCTTCCCCGCTTCTGCAGCTTCACCGAGGCGCCGATGACATCCACAATGTCATTCTTGGTCCTGACTTCCTCTATAATCTCCTCTGAATAGTACACATTTCCCCTCTTTCGCCCCGGCATGTCTCCCGCCACGGAGCGCTTTTCTCATAGTATCTCTGATCAGTATGATGTCGGGGTCAAAAGTATTTGCCCCCATATGATACCTCGGATTTCTTCGCGCTTTGCGCTCTCGAAATCCTCAAAACATTCGAAATCCGCTCATTTTTCTACGAAAAATGGCTACTTTCTCATGTTTTGGCGGGTCGCAAAGTCAGTAATTGGAACGCAAGCGTTCCATTACTGACCTTTCGACCCTGGTATCATCAGTATCTTTTATGTAATACATCGCAGGCTTCCTGCCCCGGCATTATTGTTCGCTCTGCCGCCACTTCTGCCCTCTCACACTGTCTCTACCCCTGCCAGGATCTGGGAATATACAGCTTCTGGAAGGTAGTGATGGCAAACTTATCACTCATACTGGCCACATAATCACAGACCACAACCTCCTTCGGCTCCCCCTCCAGATAAGCGTTCAGAATATACTCCGGAAGCTCCTGCAAATGCTCCAGATAGTATGTATACAGGGCTTCGATCATCTTCTCTGCCTTAAACTCATCCGCCTTGACCACCGGATTCACATATACCTCCCGGTACATGAACGCCCTCAGCGCCATCATATTCTCCTCCACCTGCGGGGTCATTCCGATGTCCGGCTTTCCCTCTGAGTTTGAGATGATGTCATGAACCATCCGGTCCAGCCTGGCGCTGCCGGTGTCCCCCAGAACCCTGCGGATTTCCACCGGAATATCCCCCTCCTTTAAAACCCCCGCCCGGACAGCGTCGTCCATATCGTGGTGAATATAGGCGATCTTGTCGGAGAGCCGGACGATCTTCCCCTCCAGAGTGGAAGGCTTCCCGGCCGTCTGATGATTGCGGATTCCATCCCGCACCTCAAAGCTCAGGTTCAGCCCCTGCCCATCCTTCTCCAGCTTCTCCACCACCCGTACGCTTTGCTCACTGTGCACAAAGCCATAGGGCGAAACCCTGTTCAGCGCCCTCTCCCCTGCATGTCCGAAGGGCGTATGCCCCAGATCATGGCCCAGCGCGATGGCCTCCGTCAGGTCCTCGTTCATGCGAAGAGCCTTGGCGATGGTGCGGGCAATCTGGGAGACCTCCAGAGTATGAGTCAGACGGGTTCGGTAATGGTCGCCGTTGGGCGTCAGAAAGACCTGCGTCTTGTCCTTCAGCCGCCGGAAGGATTTGCAGTGGAGAATGCGGTCCCGATCCCTCTGATAAACGGGACGGATATCGCAGGGCTCCTCCTCCCTCTCCCTGCCCCTGCTCTCACAACTCAAGGAGGCGTATGGACTCAAATATTCCTTTTCTCTTTGCTCCAGCCGTTCTCTGATCGACGTATCGCGGTCCGTCATCTTCGCCTCCTCAAAACTTTCTCTGATTGATTATTCTACACAAAGCTTTCAAAATCCTCTTTTTCATTTGAAAAAAAATTTTTTTTGCAAAAAATTAATCAAAAACTAATCAAAAAATAAAAGACTTCCCACTGCACAGCCTTGACAGCGGATACCAGTTTTTTTATAATTCAAAAGAAGAATTATGGTTTTAGTCATAATGTGTTCACATTTTTGTAATAAACTGAGAGCCAAATATTTTTATAAAAGTGTTCTCAATAGACAAACAGATGTGCAAACTCGCTTGCACAGATGATTGGATATTAGAGAACCTGATCTGTATGAGCAAGTAGCCATTTTCCGAAGGAAAATGAGCTGCAAAGCATGCCCTACGGGTAGGATTGCGAATGCAGGCAGCGATTGCGGGAGCTCGAAGAGCGAAGCAATCGACTTTTATGCATCGTGATGTCCGCTGACCCGGACACTGTGAAAGGAGAGCAACTTGAACACCCTGGATCATTTAAGCACACTGGAAGCGGAGGCCATCTATATTATGAGAGAGGTCGCCGCGGAATGCGAAAAGCCGGTGATGCTCTACTCCATCGGCAAGGACAGCTCCGTGATGCTGCACCTGGCACGGAAAGCCTTCTATCCGGAGAATCCTCCGTTTCCCTTTTTACACATCGACACCACCTGGAAATTCCATGAAATGATAGAATTCCGTGACGCCATGGCGTCAAAGTACGGCCTGGATATGCTGGTCTACACCAACGAGGAGGGCGTACGGGAGGGGATCAATCCCTTTGACCACGGTGCGGCCTACACGGACATTATGAAGACACAGGCCTTAAAGCAGGCCCTGAAAAAATACGGCTTTACCGCGGCCTTCGGCGGCGGACGGCGGGATGAGGAGAAATCCCGGGCCAAGGAAAGAATCTTTTCCTTCCGCAACACCGAGCAGGCCTGGGATCCCAAGAACCAGCGTCCTGAAATGTGGAAGCTGTATAATACCAGAATCCACAAAGGTGAGAGCATCCGGGTCTTTCCCCTGTCCAACTGGACCGAAGCTGACATCTGGCAGTATATCCAGAGAGAAAATATCGAGATTGTCTCCCTGTATTTTGCCAAGGAAAGGCCCTGCATTGAGCGGGACGGCAATATCATCATGGTGGATGATGACCGCCTAAAGCTCCGCCCCGGCGAAAAGATCGAATATAAGAAAATCCGTTTCCGTACTCTGGGCTGCTACCCGCTGACCGGCGGCATGGAGTCCGATGCGGACACCCTGGATAAAATTATCGCAGAAACTCTGGGCGCCGTCTATTCCGAGCGGACCAGCCGGGTCATTGACCACGAAGCGGCCGGCAGCATGGAACGCCGCAAAAGGGAGGGTTATTTTTAGATGAAAGACCTGTTAAAATTTCTGACCTGCGGCAGCGTGGACGATGGAAAGAGCACTCTCATCGGCCACATGCTCTATGATACCAAGCAGCTCTACGCCGACCAGAAGCAGGCCCTGGAACTGGACAGCAAGGTGGGCAGCCGGGATGGACAGATCGATTACTCCCTCCTGCTGGACGGCCTGATGAGCGAGCGGGAGCAGGGCATCACTATTGACGTAGCCTACCGCTATTTTAAGACCGCGGAGCGAAGCTACATTGTGGCGGACGCCCCAGGTCATGAGGAATATACCAGAAACATGGCCGTGGCGGCCTCCTTCGCCCAGCTGGCCGTGATCCTGATCGACGCCTCCAAGGGCGTACAGATTCAGACAAAGCGGCACACCCGCATCTGCTCTCTCATGGGCATCCGGGATTTTGTGTTTGCCGTCAATAAGATGGACATGGTGCGTTACGACCACAAGCGGTTTAAGGAGATCACCAACACCATCCAGCAGATGACCAAGCCCTTCCCGGTGGACAGCCTGGCCATCATTCCCGTATCAGCCACTGTGGGCGACAATATTACCACAAACTCCGCCCGCATCTCCTGGTATCACGGGCCTTCGCTTTTAGAATACCTGGATCAGGTGGAAATCGCTGAGACCATTGATCAGGACTTTACCATGCCGGTACAGAGAGTCTGCCGCCCCAACTTAAATTTCCGGGGCTATCAGGGACAGATTGAGAGCGGCGTCATCCATGTGAACGATGAGATCAAGAGTCTTCCCAGCGGAGAGACCGCCAAGGTCATCGACATTCTGTGCGGCTTTGACCATGTGGACCGGGCCATCTCCGGCCAGCCGGTCACCCTCCAGCTCAACCGGGAGATTGATATTTCCAGAGGCTGCGTGCTGGTGATGGGCAAGGGGCACCCCATCAGCAAGGACTTCACCTGTACCCTGCTGTGGATGGATGAGACCCCGATGATCCCCGGCATCAATTATATCTTAAAGCTGGGCACCAAAATGACCAATGCCACTGTCATGGATATCCAGCACAAAATCGATATCCATACCGGCAGCCATATTCCGGCAGACAAGCTTTACAAAAACGAAATTGCCGAATGCAGCATGGTGGTTTCCGACAAAATCATCCTGGATACCTTCGAAGCGAGCCACACCATGGGCGAGCTGATTCTGATCGACCAGGTTACCCACAGGACCTGCGCCTGCGGCACCGTGAAGACTACCACTGCCGGCTACGGCGACCTGTTCTGGCAGAATTTTGATATTACAAGGGAAACACGCTCCATGAATCTGGGGCAGAAGCCTCTGACCATCTGGTTTACCGGCCTTTCCGGCTCCGGCAAATCCACCCTGGCCAACGCACTGGAGAAACGGCTTTATTCCATGAATAAACACACCATGGTGCTGGACGGCGACAATATCCGTCTTGGCTTAAACCGGGATCTGGGCTTTTCTGAAGGAGACCGGATTGAGAATATCCGCCGGATTGCCCAGGTGGCAAAGCTGATGAACGATGCCGGCCTGATTGTGCTGACCGCTTTCATCTCCCCCTACCGCAGAGACCGGACGAACGCCCGCCAGATCATCGGAGACTCCTTCATTGAGGTATATGTAAACACACCTCTGGAGGAATGTGAAAGCCGGGATACCAAAAACCTGTACCGGAAAGCCCGTCAGGGTGAGATCAAGGATTTCACTGGCGTCAGCAGCCCTTACGAGGCACCTCAGGCAGCGGAAATCGTGGTGGAGACTGTGGGACGCTCCGTGGAGGACAGCGTCAACGATATTATGGAGAAGCTCCAGCCTTACCTGGATCATCCGTTCTGATGCGGGCAAAACTTTATATCGGAGGAATTCTATGGAACCGTCATTTATATGCATTGGTTTTCAGAAATGCGGAACCACGTCTCTCTATGATTTATTCAAAAAAAATAAAAACGTCTACCTCACCGAGGATGTGAAGGAGCCCATGTTTTACCGGGTGCCCTTCATGCGATGGTTTCTGGGGCGGAGATGGTACTGCCAGAGATATTTCGGACATTATGTAGAGGCCGTTCTGGGCAAAACTGACAATGCCTGCGAGGTGGGACTGATCACAGGGAGGCGGGGACATGCGGACAGTGCCGATTCAGGCACCGCACCCGCTACACCCGCCGCGGCTCAAAACCCATCTCCAATGGGCCATCATAAGCTGATTGCCGGGGAGATTAACGCCGGCCTTGGCTACAAAAACTGCGCCAAATGGGTGGGCAGGGATTTTGCCCCCAATACAAAGCTGGTCTTCATGATGCGGGATCCTGCCGACCGTTGCTATTCCGCCTACAAATATTTCCTGGCGCTGGGTTTTCTGCCCGTGTCCGCCGTAGCCTACGACATAAAGCACGGTCACGCCGAGGGTTTTGACCACTACGTCCGCTCCGTTCTCTGCCATAAAGAGCGCCGCCGGGAAATCATGAAAAAACGTTTCAAATACATGTGCTTCTCTCAGGGAAATTACGCAACCATCATCAAAGAATACCTGCGTTATTTTCCCAGAGCAAATATGAAATTCGTATTTTTTGAGGATTTCGTGACCGATCAGGAGACAGTGACAAAGGATATCATGCACTTTCTGGGGATCCCTGAGGACTCAGATATGGTATTTCCGGTTAAGAGCAATGAGACAAATTTCCGGGCTGTCGCTCCTCTCTCGCCCCTGTTTTTAAAGATCATGCAGGCACTGTATTACCTTTTCTTTGAATTTCTGAGCCTGGGGCGGCGCTGCCCCGCGTTTTTTAACGGGTTCATGAATTTTTATGACTGGTCCATGGAGCACCTGACCCGTCCGGATACCGGCAATGAGAAGATGTTTTCCCGGACAAGGGAGCTTTTAAACCGCTACTACCGCCGCCAGGTCGAACAGGTGGCGGACCTGACCGGGCGCAAAGTGCCGCAGCGCTGGGGCAGGACGGAATGAAATTTAAAAAAATCTCTTGACTTTTACGATATGGAATAGTATTATAGTTGTTGCTTGTTTAAGCGGGCGGAAGTGTCGGAATTGGCAGACGAGCAAGACTAAGGATCTTGTGCTGGTTTACAGCGTGTGGGTTCAAGTCCCATCTTCCGCAGACCAATTTGGAAGCCTGATTTTCCTTTATTTAGAGGGATTTCGGGCTTTTCATTTGCCCAAAATTCTGGTTATTTTCATCTCACGTATCTCACGTTGCCTCCAACGCCGCCAGTACAGCCTGATCACGCTCCTCTACTTCATGCGTATCGTAGATATAATATTTCAGCGTGGTAGTTTCATCTGCGTGGCCCAGCATAGTTTTGACGGTGCTCAATGAAACCCCATTGTTATACAACTGTGAACCATATGTTTTTCTGATTTTGTGCATGGTCTTGACCTGGATACCGATATACTGGCAGCCGCGTCTCATCTGAGCGTCAATGGCATCCGGCGATAAAATATGTCCTTCTCTCACAAAAAAGAAATCACCGTACCCGTCACCGCGCCTTTCATTGATCTTTAAAATTCTGTCAATGATATCCTGTGCCCGCTTTGTCAATGGCAACCAGCGGTCACCATCTTCTGATTTTACATAGCTGACAACCTCAAACCCAACGCTCCTGATGTTCTTCAAGTCTGATACATCAAATTTTTCAACAACCTGCTTGTGAATATGAATTCTGCCGTCCTGAATATCACTTTTCGCAAGCGCCAGAATTTCCCCCTTGCGCAACCCCAGTTCAAAATCAAGCATCACAGCCAGTGGAGCCGTACTATCAGGATTATTGGCAAGCCTGTGTTCCATCTCAACGATCAGTTTTTCCTTTTCCTCAGGTGTGTAAATCTGGCCTGTCCCTGATGTCTTGCGCTGATGGACAATTTTCTTTTTGTTGATATTCACCCTATAAGGAGATTCTTCCATATATTCAGAATCCACCGCATACTGCAGGGTCTGTTTCAGAATGCCGCACATATTATGGAATGCTTTGTCCTTAAGACTATGTTCATTCACTACGCTGTTGAAAAACAAGTCAATATCGGTCTTCTTAAGCTGTTTATAGGATTTCCTTATAAATTCCGGATGTGGAGTATAAAACCGTTCCCAATCTGACTGCATCCTGACAATTGTCGCAGGCTTTACCAACTGCTTTTTGTACTCAAGAAATTCCCAGAAAAGTTCTTCCACCGTCCTTGCTTTCGGTTTTGGATCGGAAAATACATTCTGGACGTTTTCTTCCTCATGTGTCGAATAAAACTCAATTAAGACATTCTCTATGTCTTCGCGCTTCCTCCTTTTCACGTTGCGCCACCCGCTTTTTTTAGACTGATCTGGCAGGCAGCAGTAATAGTATCCTTCCTTCTCGTTATGCCAAATGGACTGTTGATGCGATGCTAAAATCTGCTCATTTTTCATTTCTTCCATTTGTGCTTTTACAGATGTCAGGTTAAGAATACCATTTTCAACCGCGAAGCGCAATAATTGTTCAGTTGTAATTTCATTTTTGTCGCTGGTACGGCTGATTTTATTGCTCAAAAAAATCTCCACAAACTGTTATAAGTAAAGATTTTTCAGTGATAGAAGTGTGGTAAAGAAAAATCTGTGATATGTAAATGACTATTCTCAGGATCTGGTCAGTCCAGATTGTGCTTCCTCAAAGTAATTATAGGCCGAATAATAGTTAAGATTGACGGATTTATACCGGGCTCCATTGCGGTATTTCAGGATTTCAAGCTTCATCTTTCGATAACCGCGCTGGTCGGAAGCCTGTATTTCGGTGCTCGCATCCTCCTCACTTCTGGCGTCCGTTACACCAGTCCAGTTCAATCCGAACAGAATACCCGCAGTATACTCAATCTCTCCGGATTCCTTGAAGGAAGCCATGCCAACCTTCTGACCATATCCAGAACGGGCAATACTGGATAACGCGAAAACAGGAAGACCAATCTGTGAAGCCAGAGTCTTTAACGTTGCAACCGCCACATCCAGCTTCGTCTTACGATCGATCTGCGCACGGTCATTCGGATCCGCCTTCAAAAGCTGAAGGTAATCCACAAATACAATCGGTGTCTTCCCTGTTCGCGTTTTAAACATCGCTGCAAGATTTGCTATATCCTTCGTTGCAAGTCCTTCAATCCCTGCTTCGATAATATGCATGTGTCCGCCGCAGCGACTATAATACTCGTCCACAAAATCTCTGTACATTTCGTACGCCAATTTCGTAAAACCCTCAAATGGGTCATATGTCCAGGATAAAACCTGGGAAATGGCAACCGGAAAAATAGTTTCATCTTTCATAGCCTTCTCATAAGAAGCGCAGGAAACCCCACGAGCTGCCAGTTCTTTTTTAGACATCTCAAGGGAAAAATACAGGACATCAATCCCCTGTGCTGCCACATTATTGGCAAGAGAAAACATAAGCGCTGATTTTCCTGCGCTGGACTCAGCTGACATGATGATCAGTTCATTAGAGAAACCACCATTCAGCAGCTTATCGATGCCTAAAATCCCAGTGCTTACCACATTGGATTCCTTTTTACATTCCCTGACAAATTCTTCCTTGTACTCGTTCAACGGTACTATTTTTTTGTAGAGTTCCTCCATTCTGGCAGTATACTCCTCATTGTTTTTCTGCATAAATGCTCCTTTCGTTAATCAAATTGTAGTTTTTTACTTAGTAAATCCTCATTCCAATCCTTGTGAACCGGAATAATATACTGTAATTCTGGATTGCGTTCCCGACAGGCTTGACCGGCATCGTCATTATCAACTGCGAGAATGACAGTCGGAAAGGTATTCCTGATTCTATCAATTGTTCTCTGCTTGGCAACGCCTCCAATGCTGATATATGTTGTTGGTTCCCTTTGATGGTGCCCTGTGTTATGTAATACATATAGACTGATAGCGTCTATAGCAGCTTCACAGATATATGCAACAGATGCCTCTGACATCACTGATAAAGCCCAATACCCATCATATCGGCATCCCGGAACTGACCCATGAAACGGTTTTGAACCATAGGTGTAGGTTCCTCTAAGTTCACCCCAATCACGTTCCTGATTGATAAAAACGCAGTTGTTTTTTTCTTTGGATTGATATAATAGCTTTTTCTCAACGAGCATCCTAATAATATCAGGTGGGATTCCCCTTTTTAGCAAGAAGGCATACATCTGCTTATAACCTCCATCCGCCGGATCAGGAAACTTCAGCGGCAGATTGATATCTGGGGCGGTCACATTTATATGTTCAGCAGCAGAGATATACATGCCCCCAAACTCGGACAGTGCGATCACAGCTTCAGTTATGGAATACCCCATATAATTCACAAGGAAATCAACACTATTACCATGCTCCATTGTGGCAAAATCCTGAAAACCTTTATAACCTTGTTTGATAGAAAGACTATGATTATCAACAGGGCGGATTGATTTCCCCTCACGCTGAAACTGTCCCGGATGATATAGCATCAGATATTCATACAGATTTGCCTGTCGCGCCGCATGCAACTGTTCCTTTGTAAAATGTGCCATATTGTAATAACCTCCATTTTCTACAAAACACTTTACGGATATGGAAAAAAATAATGAGATTTCTTTTTTTACATTACCGTAGCATTGTTGTAAGGGCAACGGCGGTGCCAAAACCGCCGTTGCCTTACAGAATAACTATAGTCCTAAAGTCCTATAGTCTTAATGAAAACTGCTTTTCAAAAAAGCCCGTAAATACAATACATTCAGACAATCCATCGGTCGAATTCACCACACTTTGTGGCTGATAACCACATTTCATGGCACAGTGACCACAGTTCGTGGCAGTTGGCCACAGTTTGTGGCTCTTTTAAATAAGTGATTATACATTGCCTTTTCCCCAATCCGGATTGATACCCTTATGCTCAAACTCCAATGTACGGTTGTTACGAATATCCTCCGTAGAAGGATATTCCTCAATACTATGCAAATTAATATCAATATATTTTTCCTGCAGCAACGTCATTCTCCGCAAAAGATCGAATGTTCCTCCAGCGCCTGAGAAAGCCCGCTTTAGTATCTGTTGCCAATACTTGGTTTTGGAATGTTTCAAACGATACTGAAGCAAAGTATTCCTCTCGATTAGCAACTTCACGGAAATATGAGGTTTCCCACTGCGCCCGGCCCTCTCAATAAGAGCTACAATTATTTTTACATTTTCAACAGCAATGCGGTTTCGAGCTTTCACAATCTCAGTTTTTATCAGGTATGAGCAGGTTGCTTTCATTCCTCCCCTTCCATCAGGCCGCGGCGTTTTTTGTATTGACATTTCTCTGAGTATTTTTATTATGCAGCTGAAATATGGAGAATTGAAGGAAAGGATTTTTTCAGTGCTTCTGTTAATATTAATAACTCCAAGATATCCCTTCTCATTTCGATTTCCATTATTCTTCACATAGATTCCCACTATATTTCTGTATGCTCTCAAATCTCTTAATATCGTACTTTCAATTTGCTGCTTGCTCAAACCACTTCTATATCCAATTCTTTCACATAAATCTGAAATACTTATAACTACATTATTTGGATGATCAACATCAATATTTTCAAAGTTTTTTGATTCAGCATCTTTTAATATAACCGAAAAAAGTACTGATAAAAGTCCCAAATTAATATTTTCAAAATCGGTGTTATAGATGCATTGTATAGTTGTTTCAATCATTTGATTATTATTCTTCACAATTATTTTTGCATCTTTATCGGAGAGCATTTCAGCATAATCATCTGACAGTAATTCTCTAATACTGATTTCTCTGATATTTCCAAAATCTCCATGTTTAACATAACACTTATTATCGTTTATAACATCTTCTACATAGTCCTCGGAAAGTAATTTCAAACATGCATTATCCCCTGTTTCATTGCAAAAATTTATAGCATTTATGTACCCTTGGGAAGTAATAATCGCAATACGTTCCGGTATAGTGCAACTATCTAATTGGTTAATTTTATTATCAAATTGTTCATCTGTCGGAATGTTGTTTTTTATCATTGCTTTGCTTTAATTATTATTCCACAATCTCGACCATTATAGCCTTTAAATTCTTCCCAGGAACTATTTGTTCATTAAACTTAACGATCTGTCCTCTTTCTAAAACAGATACCGTTTTATCTGCAATCTGTGTATAATGGACAAAATAATCCTTTCCGTTGTCTCCACTGATAAATCCATATCCAACCTTTTTGCGAAACCATTTAACCTTCCCTGTAATTTGTTTCATAATCCCCCTTTCAAAACATATTATTTATGTATATGTGCCTTTTTGATTATTTCTGTTTTTTTTGACCCTTTTTTTCTTAATAATAAATCCGCATCTTTCATGGACATTTTAAATCTTTTTACGCTGAATTTATTTCCATATTGATTCTTCATTTTGCTCATAATATTTGTTTCTATCGCAGGACGTATGATCAGCTGTTCATTTTCAATATCGTCTTCTATATTAAGTGCTCCGACTGTTTTATAATCTCTAATATACTCCGCAATTAATTCGTCATTATTACTTTGCAGTGTAGAGACCGTTTCATTCAAAACCTGTAATTCCATCTGGTTCTGTTTGATTGTATTTTGAGATGTCCTGATCTCTTCCGTAAAATGATAACCATAAACAGTCATTATATTGCGGATATATTCTTCTCTATCTTCGATTCGTTTTTGCTCTTCATTTATTTGATTCTGTAATTTCTTTTTTAATTTAAATTGATATGGTTCACACAACAGCATTTCGGCTTTCATTTCTTTGATTCTTCTGGCAGAAGCATCGTTTAATTTGCGAATTCTCATGACCTCCGAGCAATATTTACTGAGACGCTCCTGTTCATCATTAATCTGGGTGTCCAGTGCCTTAAGCTGAGATGTAATCATTGATTGTTCATAACTGTTTCCAATCATCTGAGCGCGAATAATTTCCAGCTTTTCAGCGATTTCCTGAATGAAACTTTTGGCATTCTCTACCATAGAGGATAATCTGGCTTTAAAAGCATAAACAAATTGATTGTGCTCGCTGATCTGACGGTTAATATCCCCGATATCAGATCTGACAACCTCTGCTTCTGATTTGCCTTCATGAATTTCTCTGTCAGCCCGCTTTTCCATTTGTGCGGCGGAAGTCCCCATATGGATCGTTGGTATCTCATCCACCCGCCCCTGATCTCTGTATGAACGGCAATCAATACGAACCTCTGATTGAATACTCTCGAATTTTGCATTTACGATATCCTGCCAGTGTTGCCGCCATTCAAAAATCCTGCTCTTGTCCCCCCAATATGCAACTTTTGGGTTATCTCTTCCGTATGGCGTAGACCTTGGAGCCCTGCTGATACGTTTTAAGCCCAAAGCCTGCCCTTCGGACATGGTCATCCAGATTTTCTTTTTATCCTGAATAAAACGATATTGTTTTTCCCAACCATGAGATTTGGCTATCTTGAATTCTGAGGCCGTAAATGCCTGTTCATCGCTACCTCGTTTACACAGATACTCTATCTGTGTTTTTGCCTCCCATTTTCCCTGAGCATCCATTGGACGCATCGTAGCCATGATATGTGCATGAGGATTGATAAACTGCATTTTTGACTCATCATTTGTAGGACATCCATTGATATCAATCGGCTGGTGACGGTCATTGGTAACAGGAGGGCAGTGAATAGCAATATCTGCAATCATGCCCTGTGATATTAAATTTTCCTTTACAAACTGTTGGACAATTTCAATCTGCTGTTCTTTTGTAAACTCTACCGGCAGAGCCAGTTCAAATTCCCTGGCAAGCTGGGCGTCAGACGATTTTTCCACTGCTTCAACGGCGTTCCATAGGATTTCACGATTTGCATATTCCTTTGGCGCATTTTCCGGCAGCAAAACTTTTTCGAACTCAACCCATTTCTTTTTCGTGTAGTCGTGGGTAATCCCATCATATTGATTAGTAAGACATTCACCAGCTCGATATGCTGCTGAAGCCACGGCCGAACGTCCTGTATTTCTTCCTATGATTTTTACAGAAAAGTGGTATATTCCCATAAAAATCCTCCTGATATCTCCTGATAATTTTTCTTATAATTTTTCCTCCTGTTGTTTTTTGCCCGTCATGCCGATAGCTCAGCTTCCGTTATTTAATTCCTGATCATCAGAGATGTTCCCAAACGTAATTGATCAGCTTATAGTTCTCATCATTGCCGATCTTACGCCTGTACTTTCTGTCTTCCTTCTCATCCCCCGCATTATCTAAATCGTCACCAAAATAGCCGCCGGGATAGATTTCTGCATCCGCAAATCCCGAAAAAGCAGGATCCTTTCTCCGAGCCATGCATTCCCTTTTCACCAGTTCCATGGCTTTCTCCTTGCTGATCTTTTCTCCGTGCAGAGGTCTCATTTCCGGGGTGTCCGCGTAATACAGATTGTAGGTATTGCTAAAACGTCTGTAATAATTAACATAGAATTCTCTTTCCACAAATTTCTCCTTTTTGCCCAGTGGGACTTCGTATTTTCCGGAACCAAACATTCCATCAGTTTTTTTGCCCGTCATGCCGATAGCACAGCACATTTATTCCGTTTTATCTAACTCGCTCCCAAATATAATTGATCAGCTTATAGTTCTCATCCTTGGCAATTTCGCGCCTATACTTCCTGTCGATGTACCCTCCTGCTCCCATAATCCAATCGTCATTAAAGTAGCCGCCAGGATAGATTTCTGCATCCGCACATCCTGAAAAACTATGATCGTTTCTCCTTGCCCAGCATTCTTGCCGTATCAGCTCCATGGCCCTTTCTTTGCTGATTTTTTCTCCGCACAAGGGTCTCATCTCCGGAGTATCTGCATAATACAGGTTGTAGGTGTTGCCAAAGTCTCTGTAATAGTCAACATAGAACTCTCTTTCCATGCTCTTCCTCCTTTAATTTAATTCAACATCTCTTAAGTGGTTCTGCTTCAGATCCAAATAGTCGATGTCTCCCATAACCAGGCCGATAGTATCAAAGTCCCAATCCCATTCACCATGGGAAAACCAGACCAGACGCTTTTTATGTGCCTCAAACTCCCTGTTCACGTTGCCATTTTTGATCAATGCCACAAGAATAGACATGACCCATTCATCATCATTGATGTTTCCTTTTACTTCAAGCAGGATTTCCTTTACCGGATCTCCTCCGTTCGGTGCAAAAAACCAAAACTCAACATTGCTTTCGTCATCGTGAGAACTGATGACATCAATGTAAGCTGTTTCCTCCTCCTCATTTTTTACAACAAACCTTTTGCAGGCTAAGTTTTTTTTCTCATCGAAAACAATCATTTTCATATGATTTTCCTTCCTATAATTTAATTTAGTATATTTTTTCTATAGTGTTCTTTTTTAGATTATTTAATACCTTTTAAAATCTAACCTCCTCTCATCTGACCCCCAATTTCAATTTTCATTTCTGAAAGCATCACCTCCTTTATTGTTAATTTATTTCCATTTCACAAAACGGATTTTATCATGACTACCACAGATGATCAAATTTCTGCACCAACTTTTTGTTACTTTTTTATTTAATAAAAAGTTGATTTGGTATCTTGCATTTTCTCATCTATCTATAATATAACAGATTATTTTACGATTTCATTTTGCTGCACGAAAATCGTATTTTTCTTCATTACATTTTTATATGTTTTTTTCAAAATGGATTTTATCATTCTTATCATTGATATTCAAATTTCTGCAC
>JAJQID010000269.1 GCA_021199405.1 Lachnospiraceae bacterium | reverse complement strand
CATCCTTTTCCTTTGTTGCATGGGCGGCGTATCCAGGATTTTTTCAACGAAACCGAAATGATACGCCAGTCCAATCGCACGGTGCTTACCTGCTCCGGCGAAAGGACTGTAACACTATACTTAGCCAGGATCGCTTCAGACTACGGCGTGTCTTATCGAACGCTAATGAGAAGGAGAAGACTATTTATGAACCAGTCAAATCTTCGTATGCTCCTAGACGCGGACCACAATGCATATCTATACCATGACCACCTGACAAGTATGTGCCTTTATGCCTGTGATTACGCCATTTACAGACATCTTGCGGTTAATTCTCCTTCTGCAAATAAAATTCTGCGTGAATTTCAGGCCATGAAGCCTCTTCCGTGTTCTTCCTGTCCGTACTCAAAAGAATGGCAGAAAAAGCAGAGGGAAAAGAGCACCGACAAAAAGCATCTGGCTGCGCTGAATATTCCGCCTTTCACCTGCAAGCGAAACGCCACGCATATGCTTGTACCCAAAACCCGCTATCCCCTCAACGATCTCTTTGCCGCAGTGAGCGCGCAGGATGTCTGCCTTGCACGGAAAGGTGTGGACGCATGGGCCGACAAGTACCACTACACGCCGACCGGGAAGAAGCCGGAACGAATTAACGAGGTCTGGTTTTCCGATCACCACCCGCTGGACCTTTTTGTCATTACACAGCGGTACAAAGATGGCAAATTTGATACAGCAAGGGTATGGCTTACCGCCGTTATGGATGCCGCCTCTAACGCCATGGTGGGGTATACGCTCACTACGCGCCCAAATACCGCAAGCATTGCGGAGGCTTTCGCAAGAGCAGCTGTGTTCACAATTGACAGTCCCTTCTATGCTTTGCCGGAGATTTTTTATATCGACAACGGCAAGGATTACCGCTCTAAACTCCTGAATGGAAAACAAGAAAGAAAGTCTAATACCAACAAAAATGCAGCCAAATGGTCCGCGCAGGATGAGGATTTTGCAGCATCCGGTATGATGGAATGGCTTGGCATCCAAGTCATTCACGCTTTGCCTTACCGCGGCTGTTCCAAAACCATCGAACGTATCTTTGGAACCATTGAGCGTGAGTGGATCTCTGATTTGCCCGGTTGGTGCGGAAACAATGTTCAGACTCGTCCGACTGCTTTTGAATCCGACCTGAAGAAAGGGCGGCTGTACACTTTCGAACAGTTTGCCTCCTACTTTGCTGATACTATCTGGCATGAATACAACTCATTCAAAAGCACACCGGATAAAAAATCCCCGCTTGAGCTTTATGAGCGTCTGCCCCGCGCCAATACCTTCGTACCATCTTGGCGGACAATGGCTGTCTTAAAGAGTGAGCGAAAACCTCGCATTGTACAGCAAAGCGGTATTCGTTTCAACAATCATTGGTACTGGCATCCTGCACTCGCGCCCTATATAGGCGAATCTGTACAAATATTCACCTTTGACACTCCTTTTCACCGAAGCGTCTCCGTCACTGCCAATCGCACGTTCATTGCTGAAGCACACCCGGTTGACGGACTGGCCCTAATCGAAGAAGAACGATACCGTATCTACCAGCATCTCGCTGAACAAGGGCGGCAGCGCAGGATAATTTCAAACCGACTGGAAGAACTTCGTACACTTGTCCTGAAAAGCGACATCCTTGACCGCGGTGTCAACATCCCGCCTATTGAAGAATTTTCTTACACACAAGCGGTTGATGAAGAACGCAACAAGGACTCTGCCGTGGATGACAAGCGTGTTCCAGATGAACTGAAAGCGGCCGCTGTCAAGTTTTCCGCACAAAATGCGACCGGTGCTTCTTCTTCCGACACCAAGCCAATGAAAGACTTTATGAAAGCAATAGGAGCTTATCTGATGCAAAAACCCGTACAGGATGTTGAATAAACCGCGAAATCATCTAGTAATAGGAAAGGAATCTATATCATGGCCAATCATATACTTTACCACCTTCCCATTATCCAAAGTGAGGAATTTACCGCTGCCCTCGGCGCCGTGCATCTTGGTATATCTAACGGCAAGCTTATGGTTTTGATTGGTCCCCCCGGCTCCGGGAAAAGCACAGTCGCATTTATGTATGAGAATGAGGAATATGATATACACTACATCCTTTGCTCCCCAACCATGCGCATGAAAGATATTCTCCGTGCCTTTGCTTCCGCATTGGACTTGCATGTTCATGGCAGTTCTTATGAAATGCAGGCAGCCATCACACAGGAGCTGCAGCGGCATCCACACCACTGCTTCATGCTGGATGAATGTGAGTACTTAAATAAATGCGACATTTCCAAACTTGAGGTCATCCGCCAGATCTGGGATCAAACCAAAGTCCCTATCCTTCTGATTGGCACAGACCGATTGGAAGATGAATTAAAAGGCACTAGCAAACGTGGACTCGTCAATCACCCGCAGATTTATCGCCGCCTTTGCAAAACTCGTCTCGGTGTCATGAAGCAATCTGAAATCTATTCCTATCTCGATCTGCTGGAAAAAGAATATGCAGTTTGTTTTACCCATGAAGCCCGTCGTGATTTATACCAGCTATGCTCCGACCGATCAAACGGAGGATTGGGTAATTTCATCGAGATTCTGGAGCTGGCATTTACACTCGTACGCCCAGAATGGAAATCCATCAGCTTCCAACTTAATCGGCGAGAGCATCAACACAATTTGCGGAGCAAGAGCATATTTGGCGACGCTCAAGGAAATCATAAAAGCGAAACAACAAACTTTGATTTAGAAGCGGGTACACACTTCGAACCCATTGATGTTAGTCAACTAAATCAGGTCACCATCAGCCACGAAGTGATCATCAGTGCTCTGGACTATAAAATGACAAAATAGTCAGTGGTTCATTTCTTCACCGCCAGATTCCAAACACCGGCACTCAGAATACGGCCAAAATGCTGATCATATTCTGGGAGCTGGTGTTTTTCTTCTGGCGCTGTGCTTTTTAGCGGTCGATTCTGCCATTTGCATGCCGCCGCAGATTTTAGAAACGGCGGTTTTAATACTGATTTTCTGATTTTCGACCTCTGGGCCAGAGACTTCCAGAATCCATTAAAAGTCAAATTATCTTATCAACAGGTGTTTCCTGCTATTTTCGGCTGTTTGTTCTGACAGATTCTATGCCCCACGACAGGAATTTTCAAAGCCGCCGCTCCCCGCAGCGCCTTTGAAAGCGGCCTCTTTTGAGAGTCCGAAAAACTGCGTATGACAAAAATGTACCACACGAATGTGCCACGCAGTTTTGCCGCCGTTCGAGAAAGGTATAACACACTAGACTTTCCGTGCTGGAAAATCGTGTGCCAAGGGGCGCTGCCCCTATGGAACCCCAGTCACGCCCACCGCAGCAGGCGTGCAAATGTGCAAACCTCCAGAGTCGTTTTCGCACATTTCAAAGGATGCTCTGCCTCCTCTGAACACCACCGTCAAGGGAACGCTGTCCCCTTGTATCCCCAGCCAACAGGGATGCTCTCGCCCCTATTGGATGACCCAGAGTCAAAGGGACAGTCCCCTTTGAAATGCCTTTGTTTTTGCCCACCTACGCATATGCAAATTTCGCTCTGTTTGACATTTCACAATCTCCAAAAACAAGAGAGGTGAATCCATCAATCGCAAATGCAGAGTTTCAGCAGGCATTGCTATTTACATTAGATGTTTTTTAGTAGGCACATAGCCTATTATCATCACGTTTCTTAACACTTTTTATACCTAAAGCCATGTCCTATAGCTACACTCTCACAATAACTATAGTTTTATCATCTGTAGACCCATTTTTTATCGCCTTATCTGTAATCAACCGTGCCGCGTCGCAATCGGATTCAGATGTTGCCAAAGCGGACTCAAGGTAGTCAATATCTACAAATTCATGTATTCCGTCAGATGTTAATATAATTGTGTCTGGACATACATCGAATAGTTTATTAACAACAATCCGATTTGCATACCGCAAACTACCACCGCCAAGACAGCAATTTATTTCGTTTCTATTGCATAGCTCTGCTGCTTCGTACTGGCCACATTCTATTAGCCAGTTGTATGTAGTATGATCGGTTGTCAGCCTCTTTAGATAAGCCCCCTGCATGACATACAGTCTGGTATTGCCCGCATGAACCAAATAATACCCATCATAGGCAGCGACCACACAAGTCAATGTGGTCGCCATCTCTGCCTTTCCAGGAACCGTAGCGGCATACTCGATTAGCTCTGCATTGAGCTTTTCCAAAAAGCATCGGATTTCGCGCCCTGTCAAATGAGAAAAGTCTGCCTGACTGATTTGGTGGGCAATATATCTGCTGGCAATTTGCCCTCCAGCATTTCCTCCAACGCCATCAGCTACTCCAACGCATCGCAAAGCGCCATCATCTATGCACACGATTTGATTGCTAATTAAAGTTTCATTGAATAATGCAGTATCCTCGCACTCATTTTTTTCATTGCCTACTTCAACACATAAACAAACTCTCATATTGTTCCCTCGCGATTATGAAATTGTGCAACTCAAAGAATATGGCTGAACATCCGCATTTATATCTTCAATTACTACGGTCATATCCTCAAAAATTTCATGATCGAACAAGTAGCGAGACAGCGGGTTAATCAAAAGGCTTTCTACGATGTTGCCGATGCCGCGACCACCATTATCGAGATTTGCAACCGCCTTCATTCGAAGCACTTCCATTGCCTTATCAGACAAGGATAGAGAAATCTTCTTTTCTGTCTGAAGGCTGGCAATGATTTTATCAACTTGAGCTTTCAAAACTTGGTCAGCTACATCCTCGCGGATGAAATCGAATACAACGATATTTTCACCGATGCGGTTCAGTATTTCTGGTCTGCCCAGCTGTAGCTTGAAATATTCTTCAATGCCCCTGCGTACATTCTTCTGAACCTCCTCGTAAGACATTTGAGGAGTAACACGCATTGTTCGCGCTCCTCTGGCATGGACTCCGTAAATTACGAGGCTACTTTTAAAGATGTTAATCGTTTCGGAGAAGTATACGGTATTGCCTTGACCGTCTGTCATACGACCATCCTCAAGAATCTGGAGAAACTTGTCTAAAATAGATGGATGAGCTTTCTCAATTTCATCAAAAAGTAATATGGAAAACGGGTTGTTCTTAACCGCATTGGTCAGTTGCCCACCAGCCTCGTAACCAACATATCCAGGAGGTGCACCAAGTAGCTTTTGATCGCTATGCGACTGTCCATATTCACTCATGTCAAAGCGAATGCAGCTACGTTCGTCACCAAATAATTTTTCTGCGAGGGTTTTTGCTGTTTCTGTTTTACCGGTACCGGTAGGGCCAGCAAAGAACAGCACTCCCTTCGGACGAGATGTAGAAGAAGATTGGAGTCCAGACATACCTGTCATTGCTCGCTTAATGACGTCCAAGGTTTTTGTAATAGCAGCATCTTGACCCTTAACTCTGCGAGTGAATTCGACATGAGCATTTTTGATTTTCTCCCGATCAATGGTATTCCACGGATTCTCTTTGATGCCGAATTTATACAAATCAACTACTTCGCAAAGATTACGAATGTGAATCCTCTGGTTCTTTGCAAGTCGGCGTAGCCCATTTAACTCAGTAAAGCTAAATCCTTCGGTCATGCCAACAAACTTGTCCTGAATCTTTTCCAATTCTTCTGGATGTTCCTGATAATACGGAAATTCTGCCACATAGATATCATTTGCAAAAAAGCTGGGGAAGCGAACACTTTTTACAAGTTGCTCGCGTTCTTCCTTGGATGGAGTGCGGATCATAATGCTTTTTACATTGGGATTGTCGAGATAGAACCATGCAGGAATATCATTCACCTTATTTGCAACGATTACCACAATATTCTTGAGAATCCCTTCTGGTGTGCGCACATCCTTGGCGTCCATAGAGGCCTGCAACAAAACCGTATAGCTGTCAATTTCAGACTGCTCCATATTTGTGGGTGATGTAATATAGCGAGATGCAAAATTCATTACAACAGCGGTCGCCCTCGCATTCTGTGTAATTGCGGAGCGAACAACAGATGCAGCTGTGCCGTTACGTCCCTTGAAGTCGGCGTGAATATGCTGATCTGTTACTGTTGCATGAACAAGATTTGCAAACGATTGTAAGTATCCATCTTCACAAGTATTATAAAAGCCTCGAATCCCATCATAGAACACAATATCCTGATAACCGGCGTCTTTGAAATAGTAATGAAGGTATTGTTCTAATCTTAAAACACTTCCCTTTGGGACGCTTCCGTCAATGGGATATTGATAGCTATCAAGGACGTTTCCTTCCAAGATGATTACAGGCTTAATCTTATTAAAAATATCAAGCTCGCAATGCCATTTGGGCAGATAATCGCTCATATATCTTCCAATCCTTTCCCTCTGAGTAGAGTATCTACTTGAGTTTCAAATCCCGGCCTGTGTATGCCGATGGATATCACGCCGTCAATGGTAGTAAAATTCTGAATTTCATTCTCCGCAGTTTCAAGATAACTCTGATATCTATCTACAAGCCGCTCGTCAAGAACAATAATCTGCTGATTATCTGAACCACGAAGGATTGCTCCTGTATTTCGCTCTTGCATATATTTCCCGTCAATCAGCACGCCAACTTGAGCGACAAGCTCCGGATACAGATAAAGCAATTCGTCATACTCAAAACCTGTATACACTAAAATATCATTCGTTATTTGCGACAGAACAGGCAGTAATTGACCCAAGGCTGCCGGCTGAGCGAAAGGGTCCCCACCAGTTAGGGTAAATCCATCAACCGGATGAGATTTACAGATATGACCAATCAGTTTCCATACCACTTCTAAGGTTGTTTTATAGCGTTCCATCGGCTCCCATAATTCCGGATTGCTACACCCGGGACAATTGTGGCTGCAGCCATTAAAC
>JAJQID010000042.1 GCA_021199405.1 Lachnospiraceae bacterium | reverse complement strand
CTCTTGAAAATAATATCAGGTATTACCACAATCTTATGCCCGTTTTCATCCATTACAATCTGCATATTTTTATTCACCTTCTTTCTGTCCATGACTTTAATTTTCATAAGTATCCGGGAATAAATGCGCCAGCTCGTCTGAAAAGTTGTAAGTGATTTTTATTCTGTGATCCTCGTAAACCCGAATCTCATGGATCATCTCCACTACCATATCCCGGTCCAGCTTTTCTACATTCCGGAATGTGAGCAGCCGTTTTACCCACGGGCTTTCCAGAACATCTCCGGCAGTCCTCTTTTCTGACTGGCGCTCCAGATCTTCCATCTGCTTTGTAAGCATTTTCTTCTTTTTTTACATAATCCTGTCTGTAAGCGACAAACTCGTCTTTGGAAATCAGCCCCTCCCGGTAATCCTCATAAACCGCTTTTTTGAGGTTTCTCAGCTTTTCCAGTTCTGCGGACAAGCGATTCCTCTCATTCTCCGTTTGCCGTTTCACGTAAGATTCCTGCGCCTGATTTTGCTCAAGCAGTTCCTGAAGATTCTCCACACTCTCTATAATTGCATTGAGATCGTTTCGTATAACATCCTCAAGAACCGAATACGGAATTGCATGTGCGCTGCAATACTGTCTGCCGGAGCGGACATAAGTTCCGCAATAGTAGTTAATATTCCCGGCGCCATGTCCGGACGATCCGATTTTCTTCACCAGCGCCCTGCCGCAGTCCCCGCATTTCAGGAATCCGGCAAACACAGACATATTAGAGTTCAGGTCAAGCTCGCGCGTTCGGCGTTTCAATAATTCCTGTGTCTTCTGCCAGGTTTCCGGATCAATGATAGCTTCGTGTGTGTGCTCCACAATAATCCAGTCTTCTTTATCTACGCTGCGCTGTCTGCCTTTCATCCGCTGGGTTTTCCTGCCCTGCACCATATTTCCGGCATACATCTCATTTTTCAGGATGCGGTTCACCGTGGAGTACGTCCAATAAGACGTGCTTTCCAGCTTCCGGCTGTTCCGATAGTTTTCGCCATTCATCCGCTTATATTCGGACGGACACACAATCCCATCTTCATTCAACGCTTTCGCAATACTGTTTTTCCCATATCCGCTGACATACATTTTGAAAATCCGGCGCACCACATTCGCGGCATACTCGTCAATCACCAGCTTATTTTTGTCGGAGGGGGATTTCCGGTATCCATAGGATGCGAACGCCCCGATAAACTCCCCTGCCTTCTGCTTGGTTTTCATGGACGCGTGGACTTTCTTTGAAATGTCCCTCGCGTACTGCTCGTTGAAAATATTTTTGATCGGCAGCAGGATATCATAAGCCTGTTTCATGCTGTCAATATTGTCTGTGATGGCAATAAAACGCACATCGTTATCCGGAAAATAACGCTCCAGATATCTGCCTGTCTCAATATAATCCCTCCCGAAACGGGACAAATCTTTGACAATGACACAGTTTACTTTTCCATCCTCGATGTCATCCATCATTCTCATGAAGGATGGTCTCTGAAAGCTAAGACCTGTAAAGCCGTCGTCCACATAGGTATCATAGACGACAAATTCGTCCTTGCCTTTCAGATAATCCGCGATCAGTTTCCTCTGGTTTCCGATGCTGTCACTTTCTGCCTTATCACCATCCTCTCTGGATAATCTGATATATTCAGCTACGTTGAAAAGAGTTTGTTTCTTCATGTTGCTTACCTTTCAACCGCTGTCCCTGTGGCTATTGTACCGCAGGAAGCGACATTTTCCAATTCATTTTTACAAGTTTCATCCGGAGCGCCTGCCCCACGCGCAGCGTCTTTATTGGCAGGCGCGACTTGCCGCTGAACTTCGTGAGGCGGCGCTTCAATTTTTTGCAGATGCGTCCGGATCAGACAGCGGAGCATTTCCTCCGACGTGCAGCGGGAGAGAAATTCTCTTTCAATCACATATGAAGTTGTTTCAGATTTCTTTTCTCTCACCTTGTATCTCCCGTTTTGCCATCTGTAAAACATATGGGACAGGGCTTATCCCATATACGTTCTTATTTGTTTGAAAATTAGTTTTTAGAATAAAAACTCTTGGTGTTTAGTTTTAAGAAAGAATCAATGACATCAGCAAGCATTTAATCTGCATGTTTTTGAAAAAGATGCAGATTAACATTGACTTTGGCTTGATCAATGATACTATAGGCTTTAAAAAGTATTTCAAAGGGGTGAGTGTATGATTAATGGATCTCCAAATGAATTTGTAAATAGAATTTATTCCTGTCAGGACACAGTATTCATTTATAAGGGTATTAAATACTGGTTTCAAGGGTATATGCCTTCTGCTCATTCTGTACACATGGAAATATTTCAGTATCAGCCATCTGACGAAAAATGGTTATGGAAATATGATGGGAAAAGCATTGAGGAGTGTCAGCGTGCTTTCTTATCTGCTCAGATTTTTGACGGTAAAACTTTTTGGGATGCTGAGCAGGAAATCGAATGGGTGGACAATTGATCTGATATTAACAATATCAATCTGACATGATGTAAGTCACACATGAGCCGGTTCTCCAACCACGAGACCCGGCTCCCATTATCGTGTTATAATAAAACAAGTATTCTTTAATCTTGAGGGTAACGAGAAATTCAAGTATAATATGTAAAGATAAATATTCGATTTCTATCAGACTTTTATTTAGAAATCGGGTGTACTATATACAAGGGGACGTTTATATGCCTACGTTAGATTGGATTGGAAAAGACAAAGTAATCAATCATCATCAGGATGTGCCATACCGGGTACTGGAAAGACAGTACAGCTATGATTCCGATGGGCAGCATTCTGAAGACAATGGCAGCGAAAATATGATTATCCACGGGGACAATCTGGAAGCGCTGAAATCTCTCCTGCCACGGTATGAAGGGCAGGTCAAATGTATTTATATCGATCCACCTTACAATACAGGAAATGAAGGCTGGGTATATAATGACAATGTGAGCGATCCAAAAATCCGGAAATGGCTGGGCGAAGTGGTCGGTAAAGAGGGAGAAGATTTAAGTCGTCATGACAAGTGGCTGTGTATGATGTATCCGAGGCTGAAACTGCTGCAAAAGTTGCTCAGAGACGATGGAGTAATTTTTATCAGTATTGATGATAATGAATTATTCAATCTGAAAATGATTTGTGATGAAATATTTGGAACCTCTTGTTTTGTCGCAAAAATAACATGGCAAAACAATTATTCACTGCGTAATGATGCAAAAGGTATTCCGTACGAGACGGACAATATTTTAGTTTATTCAAAAAATCTATTATGGAATCCCCAGAGATTATCTCGAACAGCAGAAATGGATGCTCGCTATGTGAATTATGATAATGATACGACTGCTTACAAAGTAACACCCATACATGCTCCAGGGGCAGAGAACCACAAAGGTATGGTATATGCCATTCAACATCCGATAACTGGTGAGTTAATGTATCCTCCAAAGGGCAGGCATTGGAAAGACGGTCAAGATAAATTACTGTCCGCGCTTCGGGAATGGGCTCCTTATAATTTGACGGTAATTAATGATATTGATAAACGAAGTGAAATATGTGGCAGTAGTGTTCCTGACAATATTCCGGCTATTATGCTTTCGGTTCCTTTAAATGAAGCCCAAAAAATTGCAAAAAAACGATACAACACTCCGCCATGGCCAAATTATTTTTTCCTGGCAAAAGGTTTAGGAAGTATACAGACAAAAACGTATTTAGATTCATCTAAAGGAAAAGTGGTTTCTACATTATGGAAATATGATGAAGTCGGTACAAATGTTGAAGCTACAAATGAAATTAAACCTTTGTTACAAGACACTCTACAATTTGATACTCCAAAACCATGTAGACTGATAGAAAGAATTTTACAAATAGCCACATTTCCAGATGACATCATCCTTGATTCCTTCGCTGGTTCCGGCACTACCGCTCATGCCGTCCTGAACATGAACAAGGCAGATGGGGGTAATCGGAAGTTTATTCTGGTGGAGCTTGGCGACTATGCCGACACCATCACTGCTGAGCGTGTGAAACGCGTAATTCAGGGCTATGGATCCGGCAAAAACAAGACAGAGGGAACCGGAGGAAATTTCAGTTATTATGAATTAGGTGAACCGCTGTTTATCGGAGATATATTGAACGAATCAGTAGGAACTGACAAAATTCGGGAATATATCTGGTATACTGAAACCCGACAGTCTCACGAGCCGGTTTCCGATGGACATCTTTATTTCCTTGGAAACTATAATCGTACGGCATACTATTTTTATTACGAACCTGACCGTATCTGCTCTCTGGATTATGCTTTTCTGGCAACAATCTCCGCAAGAGCGGACAACTATATTATTTACGCTGACCGATGTGCACTGAGCAGTGAGGAACTGCTTCGCTTCGGTATTACGTTTAAAAAAATTCCCCGCGATATTGCACGGCTATAAGGAGGCGGGCAGAAATGGAATTAAAGACCTATCAGAAAAATGTAATCAAGGATCTGACGCGTTATCTGGAGTTGCTAAATGACACAACCGATCTGTCTCTGGCTTTTTGCCGTTTTTGGGAAGAAAAAGGTGTTCCGGTTACTTCCGGCGGCATACCGCCATATCAGAATATTCTGCCCGGCATACCAAATCTGTGCCTGAAGGTTCCAACTGGCGGCGGAAAGACCTTCCTTGCATGTAACGCGATCCGTCCCATTTTTGATGCGCTTCCCACCACAAAAATTAAAGCGGTGGTCTGGCTTGTGCCGTCCGATTCTATCCTCACACAGACACTGGCTGCTCTACGAAACCCTGAGCATGCCTATCGGCAAAAAATTAATGCCGACTTTGGCAGCCGAGTGGAGATTTACACAAAAGAACAGCTTCTAAATGGACAGAATTTTAATATTACTTCCGTCAGTGAACAGCTTTCTATCATGGTGCTGTCCTATGATTCGTTTCGTGGCCGTAAAGAAGCATTGAAAGCCCGACAGGAAAATGGCAATCTGGCGCAGATGGCAAAAGCATTGGGGACACCGACGCATCCGGTAGAGGGCGCTGATGAGACTGCTTTGCTCCAGATTATCAACCAACTTTCTCCGCTTGTAATCGTAGACGAGAGCCATCATGCCCGCAGTAAACTGAGCAGGGAAATGCTTGAAAATTTTAATCCGTGCTTTGTGCTGGACTTGACAGCTACCCCTACGAAAGAAAGCAATATTCTTTGCTATGTAGATGCACTACAGTTAAAAAAAGAAAATATGGTCAAGCTTCCTGTGATTGTGTATAACCGCAGCAGTCAACGAGAGGTAATGGCAGATGCCGTTGATCTTCGCAAGCAACTGGAAAAACAGGCTAATGAGGAATACCTGGAACAGGAAACGGCAAAACCCGGAAATGGTGTTTATATTCGTCCTATTGTGCTGTTTCAGGCGCAGCCGAAAGGGAAAGAAGACAGCACTACTTTTGAAAAACTACGTGAGAAACTGGTAGAGGCCGGAATTCCGGCCAAAGAAATTGCCATCAAGACGGCGGATGTTAATGAATTAAAAAATGTTGATTTGCTTTCGCCTGATTGCCCGATTCGCTATATCATCACAGTAAATGCCCTGAAAGAAGGCTGGGATTGTCCGTTTGCTTATATTCTTGCTTCCCTGGCTAATAAGACCAGTCAGATTGATGTAGAGCAAATTGTAGGACGTGTGCTGCGACAACCCTACACACGGAGACATGGAAAAGCACCATTAAACATGTCTTATGTACTGACCAGTTCTTATGATTTCAAGACCACGCTGGATGGTATCGTCAAAGGATTAAACGGCGCAGGATTCAGTGGAAAGGACTATCGAATAGGCTCTGATATACAGCAGCCAGCCCTTTCACCTGAGTATAACCAGGAAAACCTGTTCCGCGAAACTTTTCATTACGGCGAAGATTCCACACTGAATAGTAGTCCTGCTGTCAGAAAGGAACCGGAAGAATTCCTGGAATTTGACGCTGCCTCTCTCGCAAAAGAACTGGCAGACAGGCAAGAAAATCAGGATGAATCTTCTTTGTCAGACGGAGTGGCTCCTATGTTGGAAGATGCCTTCAGAGAGCAGGCAGCGATGGACGACGCTTTTTCGTCAGAACCAGAAAACGGTTTCACTGATATTCCCGCTGAGGTACAGGATAAAATGACTCATTTTTACATGAACACAGAGTTTACAGAAGAAGTTGGCAAAATCCAAATACCACAGTTCTTTCTGAAAGTTGAGGACAGCTTTTTCATTGACGGGTATACCGTAAAATTAGAAAAAGAACACCTTGCAGAAGGATTCACTTTAAAAGGCAAGCCTTATCCTACACAATTTGATCATACAGACAGTGAAATGGTTCGCGTGGACTTAGGTGATAAAGAAGGCAGTACGCCCAGAGTATTCAAGATGTCAGAGACTGACCAGCGGTATATAAAAGCTCAGTTTTCCAGATTCAGCACGGAACAGAAAATTCGTACCTGTAAGGACATTATTCATAAGAATCTGAATCAAATGAATATGATAGACGGGTATGAGTTGAGACAATATGTTGATTTAATCGTAGATCAGATGGACTCCGATACGCTTAGTGCATTAGAAAAATCTCCCCTCGGTTTTGCTGCCCGTATCAGGAATTATGTTGAAGCGCTCCTGGAGACTCATTATGAGAAATGTTTCACAGAATGGCTGGAAACCGGGAAAATTGTATGCGAACCATCTTATCAGTTGCCACCGGTAATCTCTCCGATTCACAGCACAAATATTTTCGGAGGCAGCCTTTATCAGGCAGAGGAAGAAGTCAATGGATTTGAGTACGAGATGGTAATGGCTCTGACCAGTCTTTCAAACATCAGATGGTGGCATCGCAACATTTCTAAACGTGGCCTTTGCCTGAACGGCTTCATCAACCCCTACCCGGACTGTCTATAATACACATCA